>JAZKJI010000242.1:0-5327 GCA_040384405.1 Bdellovibrionota bacterium | reverse complement strand
AGTCCAACGGGCAACACTAATATATGGATAGAGATCGGAAGCCCGAACCCAAAAAAACTTCATAAGGCCACAAAATCCGCCAAACATGTAAAGGTCTACACCTACAAAGACCCCCAAGTTTTAATAAAAGACCTAAAATCCCAACATGTGCATAAACTAGAAACCATTGAGTTCTATTCAATTAAGCAAAAATTTTTAGAATCCTTAGAGCCCTATTTAGAACGCGATAACAAATGGGGAGTCGTATATATGGATGGAACGATCACGATTAATATTGGATCGAAGTCCGAACAAGCAGAGCTAACAAAACACTTTGTTGAAAACGAGTAACCGGTTGCGAAGCAAAGACAGTTGTCGTTGGCCGCAGCCGAAACCGTTCGGCGCACCCGTTCCCGTCCCGTTTTCCGTACGGTCCACCGATTACGAATGCGATTGCGAAGCAGAGCCAATTGCGAATCCGAAGGAGAGCCAGAAAAAAACTGTAGAGGGGTGGTTTAAAAAGGCCCTTATGCAAGGCGGAGGCAGTGGAATTTCACGGAGGCGTGCTACTGCACGTTGGAGGGAAATTCCGCTACCGACAACGCAGTCAGAAGGACCTTTTTTAACTGCCCCGCATGCGGTCGGGGTTTACGTTGGTGGGGCAGGCGTAGCCGTCCCATTTTACTGTTTGGTAGGCGCCGTTTCGGATTTTCTTAGCGTTTACTTCTACATCGATGATTGCATTGAAATTTTGGTAAGCTGCCAGGAATGCCATTTTCATTAAAGCTTCTTGATCATCAGAACATTCCGCTACCCTGATTACATCCCGGGTTCGTTTCATTAGGCGGGTTTCTTTTCCTTGTGTCTTATAGAACACAAAGATCTCTTTCGCTTTTTCCATGGTCGCATTATAGGTTTCTAAGGCCGGCGCAACGGTTTGGTCATAGCAAGGGACGCAGTAAACTTCGTGTTTTAATTCTGCCGGAACTACCGGTAAGAAACTAAAGGTCTCATCTCCGACGAACTGGGCACAGTTTTTACAAACGGGACTGGTGCAAGCACCGCACGCCAAAGTTGCTTTGGGTTTATGACAAGAGATACAAACTGAAGTTTCCATTCTTAAATTTATAACACAAATTCCGAAAACCTCCACCCGGAAACGTGGTTTCCGCTCGGGCTGGGGATTTCATCCACTCTTTCCCCCGATAGAATGAACTCTTTACTTGGGGCTTTGGGCTTTTGAAAATCCGTTTACTTCATAGGGGAAATTGGGTACATCCCATGCCGCTAATCATTTTTTAATACTGAAGGAAAATCGATGAAACCCGTTAAGGCTTTAATTCTTGGACTTACTGTTCTTGTTCTTGGCTCTTTCTCTCAATCCCAAACTGCAGTTGTTACGATTGCGGACTACAACAATGCACTTCCTTACTGGGGTGTTAGTTGGGCACCGGGAGCAAAATCTTTAAATGGATACTACGCAAGTTTCTATACTGGATTTGCCCCGCGCATGCAGTACACGGAACGCATTCACTTACGAACATCCCGTGGTAACCAAACTCGTTTAAGTTTAATTCTTGATGAGCAAACGATCATGGATTTTCCATTTGATTTAGCAAAACGATATGAGTTTTATAAAAAAATGACTTCGGGTACTACCGCAAGATTAGATATTAAGCCGAAAAGTTCAGTTGTCATTCCACAACTTGCTTACTTCAATCAAATCGTTGAAGGTCCAACTTACGATGTACTTAACTTTGTAAACCGCGCTAACCAAGGTTTAGAAACTAAGGAAACGATTTACGCAAAAGGATTAAGACTTATTACCGCGTTAAACCCAAATCGCATTTTCCCATTACAAATTGATTTAAAAAGAGAATTCAACAACTGGAAAGTTTCGATGCAGAAACTATCTGGTGGCGATGCGAAAAAAATCACTGCTAGCCCTACTAATATAGTTACTGCGCTTGATACTCTAGTATTTGGCCGGGTTAACGTCGTAGTAAAACCATCGGCTGATGTTTTGGCTAAACTTGATGCCGCATTAAACGCTGCCCTAACTAATGCTGCTGATGAAGTATTCGTGAATGCAGCTTTTGATCTTTTCAAAACTGTTACAGGCTCTAAATATGACATCAGTTACGTTAATGCCAATGGCCAATGGCAAAAAGCACTTCAGTGCTCGGTAGCTTCTTGTACTTTAACTTACACCGAGTTCACGGCGATCTATCCGACAGGTTCTGCAGAAGCACATACGACAGATGCTGAAGGAAACAGAATCAATGATTTCACAAGCCCAGGTCTTTGGAACTTCGTCGCTTACAGCGGAAGAGACGTGGATAATATCCGTGACGAACCTTATTATGGTTTTGCGCCGAAAATGGATTACGATGCGACTGGAAATGGTTTTCATAATCCAGCTGTACGTTTCTGGGATCCAAGCAAGGCTTTGAAAACTTCCCTTGGAATTCCGACTGCTCACAATACATTTTGGGCTCCAAAACGTGGTGCGATTTCTCACGGTTGCCTGCGCGTAGCCCTTGGCCACCTTTGGGAAATGCGCCAAATTTTTCCGGTCGAAAATTCGAAAATGTTAAAGATGCATTTCTTTGGTAATGCTTCCCAAGACTTTGATGTTTACGACATCAATGGTGATGGCCAATTAGAAGTTATGGGAGTTGAGTACTTGATTTCTTACGGCACTCAAGGTGTCGGCGATGTTGCGCGACGTGAAGGGGCTGAACTTTCAATCAATAACGATAAAAAAGTGGCGTTCTATACAACACTTTACGGAGCTAAAAACGTATTCAGCCTAAATGCTGCAAAAGTTTTTGAATTCACAAATCCACGAATTTCACTTCCCTCTTATCTTGATCTGGTGAAAAGAAAAGTGAACACACGAATCACTCTTGAAGGTGTGTACCCATTATTTGAACAAACTTACGAGCGCGACAAAGCACAACTTTATGCAATCGGCGAGATGACTCCTGAAAACAAAAAAGTTGTTCGTTTAATGGGCCGTGTTCGTGGGTGTGCTCCGTTCTCTGACAAAACTGCATGCGGCGAAACCGCATTTGATGAAGAAGCAAAGGTATTAGTAAGATGATAAAGACAATTGCAATAGCACTATTGATTTCCGTTAGCGCCCAAGCTGACCTGGTAACAACATTTAAAAAAATGGACACAAACCGCAAGGGTCCATTTTCTTTAAATATGCTTCAAGGCTCTATGGGCCGTGTTGTAGTAAACCAAGGTACACCTGCTGGTGAATACCAATTTCAAGCTGCATTCAGAAATGAAATCGGTATTGAACTTGCCAAGGACTACAACTTTTTCGTGGGAAACCTTTTCACAACTAACTATTACGAACTTATGGGTGAATACGTTTACGCGAATGCTGAGAGCCACCCGGTGGATCACGCTGCACTTTTAGCTGTTGCACCACAAGCAATGCCGAAAGCCGTATCAATGGTAAGAAGCTGGGTTTTAGAAAAGCACTACATCGCTAATTTTCCGGCATCTGCAATTGTAAAAGGATTTAAGTTACGTGGAATTAGCGGAGCAGAATTCGAACAAGCTTACGCATTTCACTTCTTTAACTTTTACTTAAGCTCTATGACGGTTGATTTCCAATATCTTCCGGCTTTCTTATTGGCTAAAACAAGTGCTATCGCTGAGTCTTCATCTTTAGATCGCGCTCGTACATTGATCGCTGCTGCTTACGAAGATTTCAAATTACGTTTCGGCGAAAAAGAACCTATCGCTAGAAAACTTTACGATATCCGTAACGTAGTACATAACTCACTTTCTCAAGCGGTTATCTCTCAAATTGATGGTTATATCCGTGAATTTGGCGGAATGCTTTATCCTGAAGACACTGCTCAGCTGATTGAAGTACAAGATATCTTACGATCATACTATTCATTGAACGCTTCGCGAATTGTATCACTTGCGAAAAAAGCAGGTAATGTTCAAGTTCAAACGGCGGCAGAATCAATCGTAAAAAATGGTAACAGCCCAGAGCGCATGTTAGCACTTTCTACTTTAGTTGCTAATTTAAGAGGTTCTTTGGCAGACAATGCTCAAGTGCCTTATGCTAACAAAACAAATACTTTGGTTTTGATTTCTACTTCGACTCAATTTCTTAATAAAGAAATCAATGCGATGGCAAAAGTAACTTCAAAAGACGTTATTAAAACTTTGGTAAACGTTGCTTACGCGGAAGGATTTTTAATCCGCGATAACTGGCAATATTTCTTAACTGAAGTTGAAAACGCAGCTGACGTAAAAACTGCAACTGCGCAATTGGCTAATATTGTTGAAATCGGAAACGATACTCTAGTTCAAGCATTTACTCCGTCTTACGAACAATGGGTTTTGGTAGAGCCTAAGATGAATTATTTCATCGACAGTACAATTAAGTCTTCAGTCCTAAGCACAGCTTCACTAGTTGAAAAGAAAGTTAAATAGAAGGAAATATGAAAACGTTAAAGTCGGTCTCTGTAAAATTTTTGGTTATCGCATCTGTATTAACAGGCTTTGCACAAATCGCAAATGCACAAGCGCGGGTCATGAATCCTGGTGAAGCTGTTGGACAGTTAGTCTATCTATCAGTTGAAGATGTGATTTCCGAAACACCTAAATACAAAAATGTTAGCCCACTTTCGATTCCAGTATTCGGAGAATTACCTCTTGATATGTCGGTTGTGTCTGGCGCGATCACGTTAAAACAACAGAATTTAGTTTCTCACGTCCAACTAAAGTCTCGTGCGCGCCACACTCCAAATTTAGATATCTCTATGCTTGAAGGTGGATTATCAAATGCGCTATTTGCTCCGTTTAAAGATGGCGACTGGGTTCGTATGGTTCTTACGGCAGACGGTGGAATTTTATTAGAGCCGGCGACCGAAGCCGCAGCTCTAGCATTCTATAACAGCAAGAAAACAGAACCGGTAACGTTACAAGCAAATCTGGCGTTTAAAGATATTCTTAGATCTGAACAAATGAACAACTCGCACTTTGTAACGGTTGGATCTAAGTCAGCAAATTATGCAGAATTAGCGAATCTATTAAACACTCCAGAGCGCACGGTTGTTAGACCTGGCTTTGGAATTCCGTTTTACTACTACCAAGAATTTATCGATTCAAATCCACAAATCAAGGCAGCCATCGAAGCTATTCTTCGTGATCCTTTGATGAATAAGGTTGCTAAGGTTACTTACCGGGAGGCGAAACTTAAAGCACTTCAGGCATTAATGTTAAGCGAAGATGCTGTTGTCAGCGATCAATTGGTAACTGATCTAATCACAATTTTTGATCAAATCAGATTCAATGGTCTTCCTCGTAAC
>JAZKJI010000241.1:27481-41827 GCA_040384405.1 Bdellovibrionota bacterium | reverse complement strand
AATGAGCGCGCTTATGATGTGCCCCACTGCATCTTTCGCTGACGGTTATATTTACGGTGCACTGGATACCTCTTCTTGGACGATCGACCAATGGAAATCTGCCGCGGGAGCATTTCAATTTAATAACGTGAAATGTGGATCCCTTTTACGTACCCGGATTAAAAACGTTCGCGGTGGAATTGGAATTCTAACTCCCGTTGATGATACACATATGAAGAACCTGCTGTACGGAAACGAGATTAGAAATTTCTCGGCCGATGCCCTGGTTGCAAACGCTTCAGATTTAACAGTGGAAAATAATAAATTCTTAGATGGCTATGCTGATCAAGCAGATGGTGATGGAAACCATGACGACATTATTCAAATTTTCGCTTTAGGCGGAAGAGTTTTCGACAATATCGTGATCCACAATAATTACATTGCCGACACCACAAACTTAAGCCGACCTTGGCAATCGGGATATCAAGGTATTTCATGTTTCGACGGCATTGTTACGAACATTAAAATCACCAACAACGTCGTGTTGGCATCGGCCTATCACGGAATTTCTTTGTACGGAGCACGAGGCGCACTGATCGCCAACAATACAGTTATTAATTCCAAAGCCAACGGACGCACCAACTGGATTGGAATTTTTAATCTGAAAGACGGTACTCCTCCGCAGAATGTTGTTTCTAAAGACAATTTGGCTTCGGGTTTTGCGGGCAATGCACCAGCAACTAGTTACACCTCAACCAACAACTACACAGTTTCAAAACCTTTAGAAACTTTCGTGGTTTATGATTTACCAACCGCAACTTTTGATTTAACGCTGAAACCTACATCTCCATTCTTTGGAAAAGGTGCTGGCGCGTACTAATGTACTCGATATAGTGCTCGGTATTTAAACATCTGCCGGTATTCTTACCGGCCTTTCATCCTAACTCTGCGCGCTTTAACCTTGGCGGAAGATTTTCATTGCCCATGCAAGGCAAGGGTTGCTTCAATCTACTCTAAACCGCACACAAGGAGATCCCATGAAGACAACATTGATTATGGCAATTGCATTTACTTTTGCATTGTCTGCAAAAGCACAATACTCGAATACACCAGCTGCACCAACTAAAGCAGCAAAACCAGTTCCGCAAGGCACTGCACCTTCAGCTGAAACTGTTGCGAAAGCAAACGCACCAGCAGGTCCTACTGATGCACAAATTGCTGCGATCGTAGTTGCCGCTAACACCGTGGATATCGAAGCAGGACAACTTGCAAAAACAAATGCAACTCATCCGGAAGTAAAAAAATTCGCAGAGCAAATGGTAACTGACCACACATCTGTAAATAAAAGCGCAGTAGAACTAGTAACAAAACTTAAAGTTACTCCTCAAGACAATCCAACCAGCAATTCTTTAAAAACAGCTGGAAAGCAAAATATCGCAAAACTTAAAGGCCTTAAAGGCGCAGCTTTTGATAAAGCCTATGTTGATAATGAAGTTGCTTACCATCAGTCAGTTCTAGATGCTGTTGATAAGGTTTTAATCCCTTCTGCACAAAACGCAGAACTAAAAGCATTGCTTGTAAAAGTTCGCCCTGCTTTCGTTGCTCACTTAGAGCACGCAAAACACATCCAAACGACGATTAAATAATTAAAATGAGTTTAAGACTATCGCTGGTCTTGGCTTTTACATTTGCAGTCACCACTTCGGTGGCTGCAAATAAAAAGGCAGCGGGACAGCATCATACAATTACTATTGAAAATGTGGCCTTCACTCCGGCTGAACTTACCATTCAAAAAGGTGATACGGTCGAATGGGTGAATAAAGATATCATTCCTCATACCGTAACGACCGAGAAAAAAGGTTTTGATTCAGGGAATATGGGAACCGGTGCAACTTGGAAATACGAAGCCAAAAAATCCGGATCTTTTGATTATAGATGTAATTTTCATCCAAACATGAAAGCAAAACTGATCGTTAAATAACGATCAGTTTTTTTCTACTTAGCTGTCCCAATAGACAATTTGAATTCCAACTCTTGATAACCTTAATTTGAAAGTACTTCTTTGATTCGATCGGTCTTACTGGTTTCGAATGAATGAACAGCATTGAAACCCTTACTTTTTTTACCCGGAACGTAGATCGCAAAAACCTTCGCCACTACACCTGCCGGTAAAAAATCATTATCACCACGTAATGTAATTTTATATTTTTTATCAATATTAACGGTAATGGTTTTTCCTTCTGAAACACCAATTTCTTTAGCTCCATCAAATGGTGAATAACTTAATACAAGCGTCCCTCGATGGGTTGTTACACCAGCGTACTTGCCGTTAAATTCTAGTTCATTTGCCCACAAGTAACCGTTTGTATCAGTAATGCTGATATTTTTCGAGGCGATCGGTAAACCCTCGAAAGAAAGAGGTTTATACACCTCCCGTAAAGTTGGAACGAAACGTACAACAAAGTTATGAGTCTTTATGTTCGTAATTTTCCAAGTAATTGGCTCAAAGCTTGTTAAAATAAACTCTTTTTTATCGATTAAATTTTTGAAAGTTTTATTATCCTCCTCCGCATACTGTTCAATACTTACTTTTATTGATCCATCATCGTTGATAGTCCATTTATGTTTAAAAGCAATAAGTCCACCCGTGGGCGTAGTGCTTGACCACGTTCCTCTTAAATCTGAAGACCAGTTACTTTCGAACATACGCGTATCAGGGTTAGGCCTCCAGAAGTTTGTTCTTTCCGGACCTCCGATAACTTTTGTTCCCGTTGCGTCCATAACGTAAATATCGGCATTAACCTGTAACCGCTGTGTAATCTCTTCGGCCGTCAGAGGGTCTGCGCTCACCAGCTTCGCGAAAATTAACATTGAAAATATAACTGCTAACTTCATAAGAACTCCTTTTTAAAATTTCTAATCCAGATTGGCGTGAGAGCGCTCGAAAGTTGCGTCACCGGAAGAAATTTGCGCGAATAATTCTGATTTCATTTCAGGATTAGTATTTTTAAATAAGGCAGCACCAATTAGAACTCCTACTAACATCGCAGCAACTAATTGAGCGGCCCACTTACCGCGAGAGCCGCCTGCTTGAGCGACAATCCCCGTGCGGGCCCGGACCATTACACTGTTTTGCCACTTGGACATTTCGGCTTCGCTAGGCTTAATGTCTTTAAGAGGTTTTAGAAGATTTTTGAAATCGTCATCGTTAAACGGCATAATGAGCCTCCATAATTTTTCGCAATTTATCTTTCGCACGGTGAATATGACTTTTGACTGTACCGGTAGGCGTATCAAGTAACATGGAAATTTCTTCCAACTGAATTTCTTCATTAATCATCAATAAAATTATTTCTTGTTCGATGGGTTTAAGTTGCGTGATCGCCCAACGTAAAAAGGTCGAGGGATCTGAATTATCCATTCCTACGGGAGCCACCGGTATATCTAATTCCGAATCGTCGGAAACCAAGGTCAGTGGATTTTTAGTTTTAATTAATTCCAAACGGACATACCGGGCAATTCCGAAGGCATAAGCTTTAATCGAACCTTGCGAGGGATCAAAATCACCGGCCCGGTTTTTTTGTACCAACCGAATGAGGGTTTCCTGAACCAAGTCGGCCGCGATCGACCGCTCAAAGGACCCACTAAAATATCTTAAAAGTTGAGGCCCCAGATCACTTACTACCGAAGGCCAATCAATTAACAAAGGTTCCATCTACTGGTATTGGAGCCTAATAGGAGAAAAGTTGCATCTCAATCAAAATAAATTTTATGCGGGGGTAAAACTTTGCGGACTTTTACAATAAAAGCCCGATGCCGGACCTTTATTATTAGTTGAAACGATTATTAGTTTTGCTTACAGGGCTTTTACGCAAATTTTTGGAGCTGCGTTTCTACGTAAATGCGTCTCGGCTAGCTTAGCTTGGTGGACGACTTGGCTAAAATTCCTGTCATGCATTTGGCCGACTATTACGTTTTTCCCAAGCGATGTCCCAATAATCTGGTCTTGGTGACCCATCGAATCCTTCTTTACTCTCACCAAAGTTTTTCCATTATTATCTTTAACGTCGTAAAATAATCCATTAGACAGATACGCGGCATCACCTTTTAATTTGTAAGACGACACGATTCCTTCGGCTGATATTTCGACGACTTCAAATTCAGCCACAAGTACGGTATCACCAAACATGATGTTCCTCATATTCTGTCTGGGATCTTCCTCGTTTCCGATTTGGCCAACTTTAATAAATAAAGTACTATTGCCTGCTTTGATATAAAAATTCGGTTCTAATAATCTTTTTTCCACTGCAAGGCTTGGCAAACCGGACAGGTCCGTCGGGACTTTACGAACGTAAGTATTAATTTCATCTTTAGCTAAAATTCGCCCGCTAACTTTATTACCCTTCATATCGGTGATGTCATTGCGACCACTTGTCGTATCAATGTAATATTTTGTGCTATTACCTAACTGTAAATGCGATCCCCTTCTTAAAGCTATAAATCGGTAAAGTGTGGGCTTCAGGGATTGCGTTTCGGAATCATATTTAAAAACTAGATCGCGAAAATCAGCAGCTCTTGATTGGTGTGAGGCTGTAATGAAAATGTCTCCATCAATTTCTATCCCTGACTTTACGCTTAATCCATCCAGCGGATCGCTAGTCATACCCATATGAGATTTAAATTCATTCTCGTAGCTAGGAAGTGCACGTTGTAATTCTATTTGTTTTTCATTAGCAGTAAACCTTACCGAGTCAGCCGTAGCATAAAATCCAACGGGCGCTTTGTACTTAATTCCATTTTTCGAAACTTCAACAGTACCTGAGATATCCTTTAAACTAGTTCCAGAGTTGCTTTTGATATAATACAAATCACTCACCGGGGTAAAGTCGTTGGTGCCCGGAGGGCTGACATACCAAGTTTCAGTTCGCGTTCGCGGGTTAAAAGCCGAAAACATAATCATATTCGATTTAAATTCAAAATTTTCGTTAATGAGTGTGTTAGCAGATAAATAAACATTTCTAATTTGCAATGATTCTCCGCCCGCAGTTACCGCTGATTTTACTGCCGCTGCGTCTTTAATCTCTGAGTAACGAGCTTGAAGCTTCTCGAAAATACTTGCAGCACTTGCTGTTTGCGCTAAAAACAATATGGCTAGCATTAACTTTGATTTCATAATTACCTCGTTACTTTACTCAGATTGCAAAGGCATGGCCCGCCTAAGCTCAATTAAAGCAATTTGAGGCAGCACTCGACGGGATTTAACAATTTTAGTCACAGATGTGGAAACCGTTGAGGCATCCCAAAACGAGACGCTGGAGAAAAGTATGCAAATACTATCAAGTCAGCGAAAAAATGTAGGTGAATTTTAATTAACAATATCGTAAAAAAAATTCTACAACACAGTCATTACTTTTTTTCGTGTATTCAAAATTGAAATCTATTACCAACCGGTTACTACTGAATATTAACCCAACCATGTTCAAAAAAACCATTTTCCCCTCTGAAAAACCGCACCGAGGACAAGTCCTCGTACTATAAATAATAATAAATTTATAGTTTAAATTTTCATTCACTTCGTCGAACTCGTGATTCTGTCGAAATTTTCGTGAACTTCATTTTTCTCTTTTTATTTCAGTGTATTAAAGCGGTAATTCGCTAAGCCAGTGTGCAAATGTCAAACTCATCAACAAACATACCCACCTCTCCTGCTCTGAGAACACTTTTCACGTGTACCTAATATTGCAGTGTAAGTTGGTGGGATTATTAGCGGGGGACTTATTTTGAAACACTTATTTTTAAAGCAATATTTATTCGTCTTAGCATTGCCGGTACTAGTGGGTTGCTCTGGCGGCTTTCAATCGTCTACAGGCGGACTTTCTTCAGATGGATCACTTGGTGGTTTGGCGGAAGAAAAAATTTCCGCGCCAATCATCCTTAATGCTCAGCCATCAAGTAGTTCAGTGGTCGCGCTTTCTTGGTCAGCTGCTACTACGAAGGGCAACGAAGGCGGTATTGCTAGTTATAAGATCTTTAGAAATGGGATCTTGATTTCTTTCGTTGCCGGAAATGTATTGTCTTATAACGACAGTGGATTGGCTGCAGGAACTTCATACACCTATAATGTTTCCGCCGTTTCAGGAAAAGGAAACATTTCTAGTCTAAGTAAATCAGTCAGCGCAACCACTCTAGCCGCGGCACCTGCACCTGCTCCTGCTCCTGCACCTGCTCCTGCTCCTGCACCTGCACCTGCTCCTGCACCTGCTCCTGCTCCTGCACCTGCTCCTGCACCTGCTCCTGCACCTGCTCCTGCACCTGCTCCTGCTCCGAGCGTGGATCCGGGACAAGCGGAAATTTCTCGACCGACTTTTATTAATCTTCCAAATTCGTACTTTAATTATAATGGAACACCGACTTTGGGTGTTGATGGAGTAAGTTTAATAATTACTGCCGGTGGTGATATTCAAGTTGTGAATTCATTGAACGCGGTTCTTTGGCGCAGTGGCAGCCAAGGTAATTGCGCAACTCCTGGATCTTGCTCTTTAGTCATGCAGACTGACGGTCACTTAGTATTGTATGGACCGAACGGTGCTATTTGGGGAAGCGGCACTTGGAATGCGGGAACTTTTGCGACTCTGTCTAGCAAAGCACCCTACATGACAATTCGTGATCGCGATTTCAAAGTTATTTGGTCTTCTTCAACGATGGAAGGACCAGCCGCTTTACTTGCTTCAAGCCGCACGGGCTCTAAAGCTACATCCGTTCACAAATTTTTAGATAGTTTAGCGGTCAATTCACACATTGATCAAAACGGATTCAACGCGCAAATAATGTTGACCATGTTGAACTACATCGGCATCAAACATCTTCGCGATGGATACAACAGTGCAAACGCTTCTACATACACAACACTTGCCCAATCAGGAATTAAGTTTACGGTCGGCGCGGGCGATCCTTACTCTGTAAATTCACTGACAGGTGCAAAAGCAATTGCGGCAGCAGCGCCAGGCGCACTAGTGGCAGTTGAAGGTCCAAATGAAATTAATAATTTTCCATTCAGCTGTAACGGAGTTAATTCAACTACCGGCTGGCCAAATCCAAACGGACCGCTGGCAAAATGTTTTATGACTAAACTTTTATCCAATGTAATGGCAGATCCTGCGTTGGCCGGAGTAAGTGTGTTCCAGTTAACTTGGGGCGGAACAACGGACGCCGAAAAATACGGAATGTTGGACTTAGACGGTCAAGCAACTCACGGTAACATTCACTTCTATCCAAACGGGCAACCTTATACTGAAATGCAAACAAGCCTTGCTACCGCCTATCACCATGTTTTACCAAGCCAGGCGGTTATTACCGAAACAGGTTATGACACTGCTAACGTCAGCGAAACCGCGCAAGCGATCATGACCTTGAATTTATACCTAGCAGCTTTCCAACAGGGTTTCGTCAGAACTTATATTTACGAATTATATGACGAATGGCAGACCTACGGAATATTCCGTCGGGATTTTACTCCGAAGAAAGCTGCAACTGCGATTCACAATTTAACAACGATATTATCGGACAGTGGTACCGCTACTCCAGGCGGATCGCTGAACTATACATTGGGAAATTTGCCAGCGAAGGGGCATTCAGTTCTATTGCAAAAATCCAATGGAACTTTTCAGTTGATACTTTGGAATGAAGAGTCCGTTTATTCGAATGGTGCTGATTTATCTGTTGCTACTACAAATGTGACGGTTCAATTAGGCGCAAGCTACTCGAAGGTTGTAGTTTATAATCCAATGTTGGGGACAGCTCCAATTCAACAAAGTGGTACTTCATCGAGCATTAACGTTGGATTGTCATCGCATCCTCTAATTATCGAGGTCACGCCCTAAGCACGACGTGCATTTCAGTCCACTCCAAATGGAACCAATTCCTTTATAGACGCCACATGTAATCAATGTTGTTCAATCGACATGGGGTTATTAAATTTAATAGTATGACCTTATGAAAATTCTAATTTTGTCAGTCCTAAGTTTAGTATTGTTGACCACCACTGGTTATGGCGCGCCCACATCGACAAAAGGAAAATCAGATGTCAGATCTGAAGAAATAACCGATCCAGTGAGGGCCCAATTCCTTTTAATAATGGAAAAAGTATTAAGCGCGGAAGATGCGGTAAAAGCCGATCCTCCCTCAATTCCAAATTTAAAATCAAAAACTGATAAGGATTTGACCGAAAGTAAAAGGAAAATAGATAACCTTAACGATCGTTACGACGAACTTTATACATATTACTTAGCAAACAAAACCCGATTGCCCGAAAAATATTTAGCGGTCGGAGAAGACATTCCAAGGCGCCGAGAAAAATCAAAAATTATAGCGATTGCCATCAGTAAAATGATGAAGGAACGTTCCGCAAAATAATTTCCATTGAAGCGCTATCTTTACCGAATCTTCCAAAGTTCAAAAGACTCTTCGACTTCCGTGATTACGTATCGATCGTTATAAAGGAAATAGGCATACGATCCGCTGAGCTCGGCCGTTGTACCGTTATCCAAATCTTTAAGGTTGATTGTACCCGGCACCGGCGAATATAATACTCGGTGCATATCAGCGCTGATGGTTTCTGATCCAGTGAGAAAGGTTTGATAAGAAGCAACTTCATTACCGGTTTTCGTATCGAAAATCCGCACAAGTTCTTCGTCCTCTGATCCAGCCACGGCAGCTACCGTCACAAATCTAGATCCATCTATGTTAAAGGAATAATAGGTAGCTAATCCAGGATACGTACCTACAACACTTTTATCTTTTAAATTTATAAGAACAGTTGCTTCGTCTTTATTAATGAAACCCATTCCTAAGGCGGCATTTGGTGAAGATACATGTGTGGAGAAGTCTTTCCCCAATAGTTCACACCCATTTTCCATATGATAATAATCGAGAATTTGACTTTCACCGTTGCCACTAACAATGACGGAAACTGCTTCCAAACCCATTTCAGTGAATTGATTATCGCCGGCAACTCGGCAAACTTCTTTGCCGGTATTTAAATCAATTAATTTCAAATAGCTTTGGCCTTCAATTGTTTGGTTAGTCAAAATGCGCTGGTTATTTTTGCTAAACCCTACAAAGTCTCCGTGTCCTTTTAGAACAATCTTCCCAGTTTCCGTGCTTCGAACAAAATTGCCTTCATCCCCCCACACAAATTTTCCGTTTGGCGAAAGAAACCATAAATCCTCAAAGGTACCTATGGCTTCAGAGTTACTTTCAACATCCCAAACACTGGTGTAATATCCGCGATCGGTGTCCTCCGAAAGAACTAGCTTAGACATATCTTCGCTAGCGAACTCAAAACCATAATCAACAGAAAAAAGTTGATTGTTAACATTCAAATCCCAAACCGCAAATTTTCTGATTTCTTCGTCAAAATAAACAAAGCGGGATGCCGTTCGACTGTAACTATAGGACCATCCCTGGGAAGACATAAAGACGGATTGGTTAAAACTTTTAACGGGCTCAGCGATTAAACCAAAAGCCATTTCAGAAATCAGACAAAGCAAAAAAATATTTTTTAACATCGGAAGGCCCCCCAAACCCAAAGCTTTCCCGGAACCAAATCTAAAAACAAGTCCTTACCGCATTGCCCGCCGTAGCATCAAAAAGTTGATAATCCGAAGACAAATGTCTTCGATGGCACGAATGAAAAAGCCCCCAAAACTCCAGTATAAGGTCAGTCAGATGTTTAAAAATTCGACAACATCTAAAGTCACTAAAGCCAAGGTAACGTTTGAAACCTTCTTACTCTGATTTTTCTCTCATTTGCCCAGCATCCGAGCCCTCGAATGCCGCCCGTAGCGTGGTTATCCAATTGCATTAACTTGAGAATATGGCACCGGTCAGAATGAATTTTTGCAGTCAAATCAAAGCAAAGCTTCCCAGCTTTAAAACATGGCGTGGATTGCTTTGGATAGTTTTGGCGCTAGTGACTTTCTCGATCACGTCAATCGGCAATGCTAATTCATGTGTAACAATTTTTGAAAATGCGACACTCATACAAAACAAAAATCGCCTCGTTCAAAATTATTACGAACAGATGTGGAAACCTGCTACTGAACAGAAATGGGCTGTAGACACAATTGGTTTACTTTCTAAAGAGATCAACGACATTCTAAAAGATCCCCGTCAAAATAACGAAAAGCTCGAGGCTTACCGGAAACTGGGAGTCACAATAAAAAATGGTCAAATGACAGGACCCACGTTTCAAGAGTTTTTGATTAATTATTCAAAGTTGCTTGATAAGTTGGGAGTTCCAGAGAACGAACGAATCTACCCGGCACTAGTTTTAATTAAAGACTCGGTTGATGGATCAAGTAATCCAGAAATTCGATTTGTTACGCCCGGAAAAGACCCGTGGCCTACCGAGCCGGGATTTCGTCTATACGGAAACGACGATCCCTTCAATCTTCCACTTGCGGCCACAATGAAAGCGCATCGTGCGGGCCGGTTTCCCATTATCGCAGTTCATGACTTCGGACATTTCGTAGGCTTCATTAAGAACCCGGAATATATGCGAGCTATCAGAAAAGCATTTACACAATTGGGACCGATTCCCAAAGGTTCATCTTTTTATCTTCGTTTAGCGATGCTAATTGAAACATTTTCGTTGGGAAATCCAAAGTCGCGCGCTGAAATGCAAAACCTGCTTGCTACGCCGGCTGTAAAAAACGGTGCGGGATTGGTCCCGATGAGTGAATTCATGCGCACGATGCATGAATTGCCTGAAAGTGATTTAATTGCGCACGCATCAAAGCTGTCCGCAAACTTTGAGAATCTAATGATGGATTACGGAGGCGCCCACATTCGTCCAACGGAACGTGATGGTCCAGTTTTTCAAATCAGATTTGATTACAAAAAAGAAGAACTACCACCTCTACGGGTTTTGAATTGGCATATGGGCCGACGTATTCAAGCTTTTTACGCAGAGCTAGTTCCCGGAATTCAGGGGACCGAATTGAAAGTAATACTCGAAGGCTATGCGAAATGGCCGATCGAGAAGAACTTGTTAGAAGGCATTTTAAAAAACATATATGGAATTGATTGGATGAATTCTGCCGAGCTGAATGGCTCTACGCCCATGGACGCTAAAGATTTATATTTAAAATTGATTCGGGAGCACACCGCACGGACAGAATACTTTTTATGGAACTCAAGCCAAATTCCAATTGAAAAATGGGTTAGCACTTTATTAAAATCAGGTCCGATAGATTTAAATGATCCAGTGATGTTAATTTTGCGAGACGTGTTCGGCCCAGACTCAAAAACATACCAGCGAATGGCGGCAGATTATGCTTTATAATCTAATTCGCCCAATAAAATTTATGATTCTATTTATCACACTGTTGTCAGCCAATGCGTACGGCAAGAGACCCACTTGTAATTCAATTTTGATTAAAACAGACTTTAGCAGCATGCCCATTTTCGCGGGTAACCATTATACTGGAGCGAAAGTCATTTCACCCCTGTCAACAGGCGGGACGCAACTCAATCGTACGGCGAAAAGCTTGGAAGAAAAAATGGGTCTTCAACTGGCAATGGAATCCATGGAGCGCGGTGGCCGCCACTATGAGGACAGTGCGCTAGTTGTTTCTTTGCCGGGTCCGACTTTTCGCGGGACCTTAGCCCACGAGATCAGACATGCTAAATTTCGTGAGCTTTCCAAAAAAGGAAAGACCACGATTTTTTCCGGCGACGCTAATGAACGCCTTGACGAATTATTTACGTACCCAATGAGTATACGTCTTTCGACTGAATCCAGTCGCGCTATATACCTCGAAGTATATCAAAACAGAATTTTGAAATCATTTGGAAATTATTTAACTGGCGCAAAAGAAAGTTACTCAGAAGTATTTAACTCTGGTGATTCGAAAGTACTTTCCGACTCTGGACAATATTTTGAGCTTAGAAGTGGATCAAGTGTACTTTCAGTAATGCCAATAAAAATTGGAGAGCAACCGTTTGTAAAAGTATACCTAGCAAAAGAAGGCGTTGGTATTTCTCTGGAGTTTGCCTCTACCGATAGCGCAGCTTACATTCAGCGAATAAAAGAGAACATCGCCCGCATGCTCGAGGGCCAGGTAACTGAAGAATCAGCAAATGGGCTTGCGAATTTCCAATCAAGAATCGCAGATCGTCTGAACAGAATCGAAACAATAGTTTCAGATGCAACGGCAATCACCGGCCGAATGGAAGCCAATATAAGAAATGAAAAAAATAATACCGAAGAGGCGTCAAACTTGATGAACCTCGTGCGAAGACATTTGATAATTGAAGAGCCGTTGGATTGATTATACTTGATGCCTCTATTGCAATTACAACGGGTCAAGCAGTTGAGGAATCGAAAATTACTATCGTTAACTTCCGTCAAAAAAATTAAGAACGCGAGCTACTACCGACTACAAGGTACAAGACCAATATGAAGATGCACTCCATTTGCGTCTTCAGTTGGGATTGACCCGTCAACAGAATCAATAGTCGCAATGGCGCTGCCACTTGGACCGACCAGCTCGTTAGTTCCGTAAAGACCAATCGATAATTCAAACAACGCGTAAGAAAAACCGCCACATTGTGTAAATACATTTGAATTAAGTGTCTGTGAAAAATTTAACTCGCCATCATAAAGACCAGCCACCGCCATATCCTTTGCAGGAGCTGGGATACTGCCAGGAAAACTAACCGGCACGCTCCGAAAAACAAATTTTCCCAACGGGTCTTCAATAAAAAGAAAGCCCCGATAATCAAGTTGGTAAGTATTCAGCTTATAACCGGCAGGCAAATTAAATGGCAAAACGATGCGACATCGAAGTGTCGTTTTTTTCATAACTTCTTGGGGTGCCTTTTTAAGTTGAAAGGCACTAAACAAAATCGAAATTGTATCATTATCTGGAGAAAGTACCGCAGTCGCGGTTCCCGCAGGGCAACCATCACCATTCAAAACGGGCTGCAGCAATTTAATGCTAGGCTCCGCCGCAAATGCAACCCCCGCAAAAGAAGTCACCAAAGTTAATATAAGTAATTGTAAGAGAGATGATTTCATTTTGCCCCCAGGCTATGATCCATACTGTAATAAAGCAATTTGTTGGCCAGTGATTTCAGGGTCAAATTAGCACGGTACTGGGTTCGAACGTTGATTTATTTTTGAAAACCCACGAACATCTTGGAAATGGCTTGCCCGGAAAAGTCTGCTTGATTGCGACTTTTCGAAAAGGAGAAAGTTTATGCCCCAGTATGTTGATGGTTTTGTGATTCCGCTAAAGAAAAAGAATCGTGCAGTTTATAAAAGAATGGCGACACTCGGTAAGAAAGTATGGATGGAGCACGGCGCGCTCGACTATTACGAATGCATTGCCGATGATTTTACAAAATGGGGATTAACATTCCCCAAAATGTGCAGACTAAAGAAAGATGAAACGGTCATTTTCGCCTTTATTGTTTACAAGTCCAAAGCCCATCGCAATAAGATTAACGCCAAAGTCATGGCTGATCCGAGAATGAAAATGGATGGAGTGACAATGCCATTCGACATGAAACGCTTCGCGACCGCTGGTTTTAAAGTGATCGTAAGGTCGTAGCCAAAATAGGATTGTAAGAATTTACCTAATCCATCTTACAAGCCTTCTCCATCTCGGCGGCAATACAAAAGATCGCACCCCTGACGGAAATCAGCATTTTCGTCAGCGGCCAATATGGAATTTTTTTGGCGACAGGTTTATTAGTTGGGAGTTCCGAAAACTTAAACAGGAGACCCCAAATGAAAATAATTTCGAACTTCACTCTGAGCCTCTTAGCTGCGGTATCGTTCATCCTGCCATTATCTGCAAATGCTGGCGGCGGCGGACTTGGCGATCCTATCCCGTGCTTAGACGGCACTTTTATTTATTACGGCCAAAGCTGTAAAAATGAATACTACGAAATCGCTTCTTGCCCAATTAAACAAGTCAGCACAGTTAAGAAAATAGTTTTCCACGTTAGAAAAAGCAAAGTGAACAATGAAAGTAGATTGTTTACAAAAGTTGAAGGTGACTTCCCTCTTCACAAAGAGTTTCCAGGTTCGTTCCCTAATCCGTACGTATTTGGCTTCACAGAGCAAGTAGGCCCAACGCTATTCGAAATCGATGCTAAAGAACATACTCACTATCCAGTTGGACATAAATATCGCACCGAGGCCGCTCTATATATGAACCTCAACAAAGATTCAAAAACTGCGCACATATACGGAAAAATTAATGGCATTGACGTGAATCAGTCAGTGAACTGTAAGCTTTCGGTTACTTCAAAAATTTAGGTCTCTTAGGGTTTAATGCCGCCTACGCCACTTCATTT
>JAZKJI010000241.1:22121-27471 GCA_040384405.1 Bdellovibrionota bacterium | reverse complement strand
CCGCCTCAACTGGAAATACACTACGACCAATGCTTTCATGCCCTAAAATAAATGACCACTACATTCAGCTCATTAAAGTTCCTAATTCACATACCGCGCAAAAGAATTTGTAGATCGCAAACGTTGGTACCGGTCGGACCGGTTTTAAAAAGGCCCTTGGTCTTTTCAAAAAATCCGTACGAATCATTTCGCTCTAAATAAGCGTTTGCGATGAGACCTTGGCTTTGTGCTCGGGCTAAAACGTCACACGAGGCAAACGCTCCGGCGGCGTCGGTCGGGCCATCGGTGCCGTCGGTCGAAGCGGCTAAGAACACGGCATCGATATCTATGTCATCATTCCGCGCAAGCCTCTCGAGAAACGCCAGCGCCATTTCTTGATTGCGGCCGCCCCTCCCGTCGCCTCGCAAAGTGACCGTCGTCTCACCGCCCGCGATTACGCAAAGGGGTTTTTTGCACTCAACGCGCGACTCTTGCAGGATCGAGAAAAACTGAGCCGCAGCTTCTTTGGCTTCTCCTACGAGGGCGGTTGATAAGACTTTCACCTCGTAACCTAGGCCCTCTGCCCGTGCTTTAGCTGCCAGCAGAGCTTGCGTGTTCGAACCGATAACGACGTTATGTAATAAACGAGATGAGGTACCGCCTTCGGGCACGGTCAGGCCAGAAGCGATTACGTGAAGATCGTCGCCAATCACGTCGGATAAAATTAAATTAAGTGAAGTCCCAGGCTGAATCAAATGCACGAGCTTTCCACCTTTGATTTTTGAGAGACTTTTTCGCACGCGGTTGATCTCTTGAATCGGTGCCCCGCTAGATAGGAGAGCTGCGGTCCTCGCTTGCTTTTCACTCAGCGTGATGCCGTCGATCGGTAAGGCTGCCAACGCCGAGGCACCGCCAGAAATCAATCCGATGACCAAGTCCTCCGCGCCCGCACTTTCACAAAAACTGCAGAGCTTACGCGCGGCCAAGACGCTTTGCTCATCAGGAATTGGGTGCGAGGCTTCGAGTTGGATGAATCGAGGAGGAAGGTTCTCGCTATGGCCGTATTTGGTGATGACTAGCGCTTCAGCGATCCGATCACCTAGGACATCATGAATCCCAAGTGCCATGCGCGGGGCTGCTTTGCCGACCGCAAAAACAAGGACCCGTTTAAAGCCATGCAAATCAAATTCATGGGAAGTCGAACCCCCTGCCTTCACCACAAGGGTCTCGCCTTTAAGTAAAACTGTTTGTCCTAACATGTGACGCGAATCGACTCGGGCAAGGCCCGCGCGAAAAATCGCTTCAGCATCATCGTGGAGGCGAGCAAGTCCAAAGCTCATGCGCTTAAACCACGAAGCTCAAAAGCCAAGCGACAGCAAAGGCAACCGTACCTTCAACAAAGGTCGCAACCGTGAACACACGATATGCGGTCGCGACGTCGATATCCGAAAATTGCGAAACGACCCAGAAGTACGAATCGTTCGCATGAGAAACGACCATCGCACCGGCTCCGATTACCACGACCGTCAATGCGGGATGCAGTCCCAGGCTCGCCATCAGTGGGGCCATGATGGTTGATGTCGTGATGATCGCAACTGTCGACGAACCTTGCGCCGTCTTGAGGGCGGCGGAAATAAGGAAGGGTAAAAATAATCCTAAACCCAAACTCGGATCGGCCAACGTATCGCTCACGTAATTCTTTAACGGCGAAACACTTAAGACTTTACCAAGCGATCCACCGGCACCCGTTATAACCAGAATCAATGCCGCATCCTTGATGCCGTCGTTTGTCCAAGTTGAAAGCGCGTCTTTCCAACCGGCTTTCGTGCGAATGAGCGTGAAAGATACGAACATTCCCAAAATAAGCGCAACGACCGGATCGCCGATAAACTGAATCACCTGCGCGAACCCGCCTTCGCCCAAAGGTTTCGATGGAAGCTCAACGAGCGATTTTCCCAGAATAAGAACAATCGGAACGAGGATCGGCATGAACGAGAGAAACGCCGGCGGAAGCTCGCCATATTTCGAAATTAATGTAGAGTACGATTCGCCTTTTGGTTCAGGTGCTGGGTATTTCGGACCAACCTTCACCGCGAAGAACCAAGCCGCAAGAGCCGCCGGCACCGAGCAGATCAACCCGTAGAAAATCACAAGCCCGATGTCAGCATTCAACGCACCCGCAGCCGCGAGCGGGCCCGGAGTCGGAGGCACCATCGTGTGGGTCGCGTAAAGACCGGTCGCAAGCGAGACCGCCATAACGACCATCGAAGTTCCAGATTCTTTCGCCAGCGCTTGGTTAAGTGGGTTCATGATCACAAAACCTGAATCACAAAACACCGGAATGGAAACCACGACGCCAGCCGTGTTCATCGCAAGCGAAGATCTTTCTTTTCCGACAAGCCTTAATATCGCACGGGTCATCGAAAGCGCGGCACCCGTGCGCTCGAGCGTCAGGCCCATCACCGTTCCGCAAACGATCACGATACCTATATTAGTAAGCGTTCCGCCGAAGCCTTCTTTGATAAGCTTGACTACTTCGAGCGGCACCAGCCCGATCGCAAGCCCATACGCGAGGGCCACACCGATCAGCACGATAAACGCGTTAACCTTAAACCGCCCCGTAAGAACCACGATCGCGGCAACCGCGATCAAAAGCAGAATCAATGCGACTTCACCCGTTACCATAAAAGCCTCCGGCATTTGATTAACTTGGAACTATCTAAATTAGAAACGATTCGCGCAAAAATTGCATCTCGGAATTTTGAGTCGGATACTCTCGTAAGATCAGCACACCCTGCTAAATTTGTGAACCGCGCCCGCTAGCGAGTAGAAGTAATGCCAATCAATACCGATTCGTTTTCTTCTTTGAGAGTCAGTGAGAGGCGGAATAGACTCAGGTCATCCTGACCTTCGGGGCTAGCGCCCCGGCCTGCGGCCGTCCAAATTTAGCATCCTGCTAAATTTGTGAACCGCGCCCGCTAGCAGTAGAAGCAATGCCAATCAGTAACGTTTCTCCTTTTCCCCTTATGGTTCCCCCCTCAGAAAAACTAGTTCGGCTTGGCGGGCGGTTGCTCCGCAAGCGCATGCCAAACGTCACTGTTCGACGCTTTTTCTGAGGGGGGAACCATAAGGGGAAAAGGAGAAATGGTAGTGAGAGGCGGACTTGAACCGCCGACCTACGGATTATGATTCCGTTGCTCTAACCAGCTGAGCTACCCCACCACGTAAGGATCTGTCGAGGTGAAAAAAGACCATATTTCCAGGGGTTTAGTCAAGGGGCAAATGGCTCGTTGACTGTCTGCCAGAATCTGGAAAAATGAAGTACTTTCACGGAGGTAAGTAATGCGCATTTTCTTAGCAACTCTTTTGAGTTTCGGTTCCGCCGTCGCGTATGGGCAATTTGTCGATATAACAGCTGCACTGAACTACCAAGTCGTGAATTCCGCAAATAAACCCCTTCCGGGTTTGGCTTCTACAATAACTACTGAAACTGACACAGTTTCTGGTCCTACCACAAACTCCAGTGGTTCAATTTTGATTCCTCCGATGAACGTTCCCTTTTATTTGGGTTTGGTTGCGAACAATGTTGTGCAAACTTATTTTTGGGAACCCACTTGGAATCCAAGAAAACTAGTAGTGACCGAAAATTCGGCAGCTGACTATGTTCAAGTTTCTGGTACGGCCGAAGGGTTCAATACAAAAAATTATGATGGCGAAGTTGATTTTGCAATTATCGTAAGCCCGTTCAGAAAAGCCGATCTACTTACTTTCGATCTTCGAAAACTTTTAAGCGACGAGACTGATACGATTCCTATTTATACTTCTAAATTTGATGTGCCATCGAATTTGAGTCTTCCTAAACAAACGGAACTTTACGTTTTACCAGTTAAACTTAATAAGCCAGGGTTCCGTCTAAATCCTCCGAAAGAGCCAACCACATCGCTTTATGCGCTTCGCGGGCATTTTAATTTAAAACAAGTAATTGCGGGAAGTGGTGGATCAAGTGACGAGACCTACAAATTACTTAATTATCTAAAACTAAAAGGGGGCGGCCTTGCTTCCTTTACTCCAGAGCAACTTACCAAGCCCCTCGTGATGCCAGTTAACCAAATTGATTTTACTTTAGTAAAATCGGTTCCCCTTCCCACATTAAATGCGGATGAAGTTTTATTTCTATTGGGTTTAAGTAAAAAAGAAGAATTCTATCTGCCATCTGATATGAAGTTAGTGGGAACCGGAACTCAAGCTAACGTAAATTTTATTCCCGAGTCATCACCTTACGTGGCTTATGTGGTTAAACGTAATTCAGAATTTGCATCAAGCCGTGCGACGGGCCTTGATCGCTTAAGTTTGCAATTATCCCAGGTTGGCTCAACAACACCCGTTACTCCCATTCCTCTGATCGACGATCCAGTTTTATCGGGTGATCGAAATACAATTACCACCCAGATCCCGACTTCGCCGCCGTCATTAAAGTCGCGCCGGCAGTTGATTATGATTTCATCAATTACCGAGGTAGAAAAAAATGGCCGTACGGTTAAAAAATACGATAAGGTCATGCAATTATGGTTTCAGGATTGGAAATCTGAAGTTCAATTGCCGCGACCGCTTGACGAGGTTTGCATCCGTTGCCGCATCGATGTTACGTTAATGGGAACTAACGAAGCAACGGCCACTACTGATGAATTAGAGTGGGTCGGAAAGGCTACCCATGTTTCTCACGTATCAATCGAGCCTTAAAAATACTTTTCTTTTGATTTCACTGGCGTTTACTATTGGTTGCGCCAGTTCAAATCCCGCTAGCCAAAAAATATATAAGCCTTTAGATAAAGTTTTCTTGGCCGATTATGATCTAATCTGGAAAGCCGCCCACACCGTTGTTAAATATCCTCTAGCAAACGAAAATCAAGAGACCGGAGTTATGGAAACCGAATCCATACGCGCCGTTGATGGTTGGCAATCGCCGGAATCCGCAAAAGAAGCCTCTAACGGGCTAAAGTATAAATTAATCATTCGGATGGTTCGCGGAGTCGTTAACGGAAGAAATTCGGTCAAAGTTTCGGTTCAAAAGAAAGTCGATCTTCAACGGGATTTCTTTTCTGATTCCGAAACCGTTGGTTCTGATGGTTACGAAGAGCAAATGATACTTTACCGTATCGAGCGCGAAATCATTATTGAACGCGCGATCGCCAAAGCTCAAAAAACTTAAATTTGTTATTTTGTAATTTTATTTACGGCACCGGAAGCATGTTTTTGCCATGCTTCAATAAATGCTTGGCGTTCAACTTCTTTATCCGCCAATGTTAGACCACTTAATTTTTCAAGTCCCGTCGCTGCTCTGTGCACTGTTTTCGTTTTCATCTGTCTGTAT
>JAZKJI010000241.1:21026-22111 GCA_040384405.1 Bdellovibrionota bacterium | reverse complement strand
CTGCTTGGTAACGAATTTCTTCGTCCCCGTCTTTCATCAGTCCCTGAAAACGTTCATACTCAGATTTCATAGGGGAATCTGCCAAGGCTTCAACAAGATCTTTACGAATCCAAAGTGAAGATTTGCCGCGAAAGTTGTATTTTGCAGCAAGCTCGGTCCAAAGAATCGAACGATCAACGGATTTTAAAACCGGAGTGATAACTTGCAAAGCTGCCGACCGAACAACTAAAGCCTGGTCTTTTAATAATTTCTTCGCTAGGTCATATGCCTTTTCGGGATTTACTTTTTGTAAACCGACAAGTGCCGCATTACGAATAAACCATTCTTTACGGTCAGCCAATTCAACCAATTCTTTTTCAACTTTAGGACTATCGGTTTCTACTAATTTTAAAGTTGCGGCCCAACGTTCACTGTAATGAAGCTTTTCAGACATGATTGTTTTTTTCAAATCAGAAAAAGTTGCCTCTGCAGCTGCGAAAACACTTGAGCTTTGTAAAGTAACTAACGTGACCAAGAAAAATAATTTATTCATAATTTACCCTACGATTTGTTAACAAACTTTTCGAACTGATTGACAAGCGCGGCCGAGTCTTCAAGGTGCTCTTCCGCATCGATAACTTTTTTCTCTGTTGGCTCACCACTCGCGATTTTCTGCTCTTCAACAGCGGCAGCAAACTCTTTCATCAGATCATCATCAATTGGCAAATGCTCTGGTGGCGGAGGAGGAGGCGTCACTGGTGCTTCTTCAATCACGGCCTCTGCATTCAGATCCACAATATTTAAAGCAGCCGCTTCATCCATAACTTCTTCAGCGGAAATTTCAGGCTCTTCCGCTATCACAGGTTCTTCGATTGCGATTTCAGTATTTATTTCAGGAGCAGCCTCGGCCTCAACTTGGACCGACGGCTCTATCGGGCCGCCACCACGTAATTTTTGAATTTCTTCTTTTAGTTGAAAGTTTTCAATTCTGTACTTGGAAAGATCAGCAATATCTTCACTGATGATTTCGTATTCCTGCAAGCGCTCTTCAAGCTCTTGAACCTTGGTAACCAATTTTGGATCAGCAGCCCCGGTGCCAGCAACTG
>JAZKJI010000241.1:17079-21016 GCA_040384405.1 Bdellovibrionota bacterium | reverse complement strand
TTCCCGCTCTAATTTCTCAATTTTTTCTTGCAGTGATCTTAATGCCTGATCTTTTTCTGCCATGATTCGAACAGAATCATCCATTGCGGCATCTGCCGCGGCTTCTTCTTGTGCTGCCGTTCGGGGTGCCGCCGGCATACTTGAAGCTGTTGCTTGAAAGTTTTTAAGCATTTTTTCTAGCTCATCTGCTTTTAATCCAGAATTACTTTCTTCGGCATCGCCGGAGGAAAGAAATTTAAAAGAAAGCATGATGAGCAAAAATAATACGACACCGATCAATACTTCGATAATGATCGTATTATTCTGACTCCAAAACTGCAGAAAATTCGCTATGTTCACTTCTTATAATTGTGTTGCAGGAAGCAATAAGGGGCAAGCCCAGGTCGAGGCCCCGACTTTGGTGTTGGTTCCATCGATTTACAAATAAATTATGTTCAAAACAAAAAGGGGGACCACATGGTCCCCCTTTTTAGGTTCTCTGGAAGAATTTGCTTATCGTAGTCTTACAGACTATCGGCAAGATCTCCATTGAAGGCTGTAGATAAGTGCAGAACTAATGTCAGCCGAGTCGACTGTCATCATAGCCTGGTCACCATTTCGGTTTGTCATAGTCATGATATCAGTATTCACGCGAAGAGTAATATCAGCTCCGCACTGAGACCATACTAAGGAAGAAACCATTACACCGTTAGAAGTTGTGAAGTCAGCATTCTGTGGTCCCATGAAATCTCTTGTGAAACGTGGTCCACGAATTCCAGCCCAAAAGTATTCAGTGTTGATTCTGTTACGTCCACCGGCAGGAACTAAGTTAAATCCGCGGTAGTCAGTACGAATAATTGATACTTGATATCCTTCTGGAACAAGTACTGGAACGGCTAAAGAACAAGCTTTACGATCAACTTGCTTGAAACCATTTTGCGTATAACCTGCATCCACTTGGAAAGCAGAAAATAAAACGCTTAGTGAAGCATTGTCCGGTGATAAGATTGCCGCCACTGAATCTGGAGTTGGACAACCAGTTCCCAGTGCAGTTGGATGGCCAAGTTGAAGACCAATTTGCGCATTTGCTTGAACCGAACACCACATTAACGCTACTACAGATATTAACTTCCACATTTTCATAAATTCCCCCGTTTTGTTTTAACCTCAATCATCCAGATGAAGTCTTGCCGACTACTAAAGCAACAGCTCTGCCAACGATTTTAGAGCCACAATGACTCTGTATTTGCGATTTTTTCCTCGAAAAATCGGAATTTCCCCTCTGAAAAGCTCAAATTTGTCATTTTCAAAAACTGTTGCAGAAGGTCATGACACCGATAACTACTTGGAAAATTTCGCACGAACTTCCGCAATGACACCACTCAATAACCTTGAATTCGTTGATGATTATAAAGACAATGGGTCGCAATGAGTTGGTTACACGTCGTCATCCTTGGAATAATCGAAGGTATTACCGAATATCTTCCGGTCTCTTCAACTGGTCATTTAGTGATCGCCTCTTCTTTACTTGGAATTGAACCAACAGATTTTTCAAAAGCCTTTGATGTGATCATACAATCCGGGGCAATACTGGCGGTTCTTCTTTTATATTGGCGGCGTTTTTTAGTTTCGAAAGAAATCTATTTCAAATTATTAGCTTCATTCATTCCGACGGCGATTCTGGGCTTCGCACTTAAAGGATTAGTCGATCATTGGTTAGAAAGTAATACGATCGTGGGACTAGGCCTTTTGATCGGCGGAATATTTTTGTGGTGGCTAGAGAAAAAATATTTACCACCTGCCCCGTTATCTAATGATAAAGGCGGAGTCATATCCGACAACACCGGAAAAAAAATCGATGATCTATCTTTAAAAGAATGCGCGATGATCGGTTTGGTTCAAAGTATCGCTCTGATTCCTGGCGTATCTCGCAGCGGAGCCAGCATCGTAGCTGGCCTTTTTGCAAAGTTAAGCCGAAAAGAAGCGGCCGAATTTTCTTTCTTACTTGCGGTTCCTACGCTGCTTGCAGCAACCGGATATAAAACTTTAAAAATATTTCCAATATTAACTTCTGAAATGACGGGCTACCTGGCGGTAGGAACTTTAATTTCATTTGTGGTGGCAGTGATTGCTATCAAGGGATTCATACATTTCTTAAATAAACATGGCTTCATTCCTTTTGCGTATTATCGAATTGTATTAGGGATAGTAATTTTAGTTTTCCTACGAGGATAAAATAATGGAAGAAACCCTGACGACCAAAGCCCAATTAATTCCCGGAGACATGGGCATATTCCTTAATCAGAAAGCATTATGGATTACAAATTGGCAATGGCTCGCGATTTTGGGATCGATCTTTGCCTTGTGGGCATTTCGCCCAATCATCGAAATTATTTTAACGAAAATTAAAACTTCTAGTAAGTGGTTCCGCGAAAAAAACACATTTATCAAATTCATGCTCGAGCAACCAAACGAACGCAGTATTTCATGGATCATCATCTGTTTAATTTGGTTAGCAATTTTCGATGCTTTAGGGCTACCCGAAAAAGGACACAAGTATTTAGCCGGTGTCGCTACATTAATTCTATCGATTCACGTAATGCGAATTGCTTACCTGGCCGCGAATGCAACCGGTGATCTATTAAAAGCAATGGCCGATCGAACTTCCAGCCCGATGGACGATCAACTTGCGCCTTTTGCTACGAAGGTAATGAAGTTCCTAGTAGTGGTAATTGGTATCTTGATAATCCTGCAAAGTTTCGACGTAAAAGTAATGTCATTAATTGCAGGGCTGGGCTTAGGAGGCTTGGCATTAGCGCTAGCGGCCCAAGATACGGCAGCAAATGTCTTTGGCTCTATCACAATCCTTTTAGATTCTCCGTTCAAGGTCGGCGATTTAGTAAGAATTGGCGACACCGAAGGAATCGTATCTGACATCGGATTTAGATCGACTCAAATCAGAACAAATTATAATTCCCTAGTAACCATTCCCAATTCAGTAATGGCCAAAGAAAAAATAGATAACTTAGAGCGAAGAAACGAAAGAAGAATCCGACAGGTATTAGGAATCGCCTACGAGACACCGCCAGCAACAATTTCTCTATTTGTAGATGGTATTAAAAATCTATTAATGGCCGAGCCCTTGGTAAATAAAGAAAATATTGTAGTGGTGTTCAATAATTTCAACGCAGCTTCATTAGACATATTAACAATGTTCCACATCAAAACCAGCGATGGACCAACTGAATTCGATTTAACCCAAAAGATTTTTCGCCAAATTCTAGAGTTAGCGGCGAAATTGAAAGTTGATTTTGCGTATCCTACGCAGACGATTTATTTGAAGAGACCGGAGCATGACTCCAAGGAAGCTAAGGCACCACATATTGAGTTGCAAACGACTTAACGGGTAACGTTGGTCGCAGCCGTAGCCGTTCGTCGCACCCGTTCCCGTCCCGTTTTCCGTACGGTTTGTCGATTGCATAGGTTGCGAATATGTTGGAAAAATTCGAAGCCTTTATTATTGCCACAAAATTTTATCAGATCTGTAAGCGACTAAAAATTCCTAGGTTTTTGCATGAACAACTTTTGCGTGCTAGCTCTTCGGTTGCATTGAATCTTGCTGAGGGCTCCGGAAAACGTACGCCACAAGACGAGCGAAGATTTTATGGAATAGCTTTTGGCAGCCTAAGAGAATGTCAGGCAATACTAGAATTAGAAGAAATTAAAGATCATGAAGCGCGCGAGCTGGCAAATCGACTTGGAGCAATGCTATTCAAGCTAAGCCGCAATTCACTACCCTCAGACAATTAAAAATTAAACGTAAAAACCGTACGGAAAACGGGACGGAATCGGGTGCGCCGAACGGCTTCGGCTGCGACCAACGAAAACTAGTTAGAATTAATCACCTACAAAACGAAAAAAGCGCCGGTAACCGACGCTTTCCCCTCTAACATGACAC
>JAZKJI010000241.1:11972-17069 GCA_040384405.1 Bdellovibrionota bacterium | reverse complement strand
CTAAACCCGAAGAACTATTTCTTCTTAGAAGTCTTTTTAGTAGTCTTAGGCGCAGGAGCCGGCAACTTATCAGGATCAAGTCCAGCCGTCTGTGCACGAATACGATCAGTCTCTAACATTGTTTTTTCAGTTTCTACTTCTGCTTTTTTAGTATCAAGTTTGATTTTCGCAGACTCAGAGTTTGATTTGTAGCTGTCCATTGCGTCTTTTAAAGTCTCGCGCTCAGCTTTTGCTTTCGCCATTTCTTGATCTAGGCGTACAACTTCTTGCTCGTTACGGGCTTTTTCAGTCTCGTAAGCAGCCATTTCTTTTTTCATCTTAGTTGTTTCAGCATTAACTTGTGCTAACTCTTTTTGAGTTGTTGCACGAGATTTTTCAAGTTCTGCACGTGACTTATTATATTTCTCTTGGGCATCTTTATGTTTACCCTGAAGTTCCTTGATGGCTTTCGTTTCAGCTTCAAGTTGATTCTTCAAATTCTTAGTTTGGCCATCAAGCTCTTTTTTAGAGTCTTCGAGCTTTTTAACTCCGTCAGCAATTTGCGCTTCAGCAGATTTCATTTTCTCGATTTCTGCATCTGCTCTTCCTTTTTCAGCTTCTGCACGTGAGATCTCTTGTTTTGACTTCGCTTCTTGAAGTCTTAACTGAGCAACTGATTTCTGGTGATTAGCTTTAACTTGGGAAAGCTTTTGTAGAGCATTCTTTTCGTCTAAACGTGCTTTTTCAGTTTCTTTTTGTAATTCAGAAACTTGTTTTTCAGAATCAGCAGTCTGTCCTTCTAACTCTTTTGTTTCTTTTGCACTTTTCTCCGCAGAAGTTTGTGCTTCTTTTTTCTTTTCTAATATTTGATCACGTTGTTTTTTAGCCTGTTCCATTTTCATCCGAGCTTGAGTAGTCTTCTCGGTGTTTTGGATTTGCTGTTGTTCAGCCAAACGAGTTGCTCTTTCGCCTTCAGCAGCTTCAAGTTTTGCTTTTGAAATTGCTTGCTCTGCTTCAGCCATTTCTTTTTTAGCTTGAGCTTCTGCAGTACGAGCTTTTTCTAATGATTGTTTGCTTTCAGCTTTTAGGCGCTCAGCTTTTTTACGCTCTTCTTCAGCGCGTTTTTTTGCTTCTTGAGCCTCTGCCTTAGCCGCTTCAGAATCAGCCATTGCTTCTTCTGCTTCGATTCCGTCTGTATTAGCGGCGAATACTGGCTGTGCCATTACTCCCGTTAAACTAAATACTAATGATGCCGTGATTAGATTCCATTTCATACGTTGCTCCCCTTATTAGTGTCCTATTCCAGTAATACTAATGGATTTTTTTAAGACACGTAAGGATTTCAGGACCAACTAATCGAAATAAGACGTTCTTCGGCGTCACCGAAAAAAAGTTCGACAACCTTATGTAACTTCACTCGACAAAGGATTGGACTTCAGCGTTTTCCAACTTGGCTTTCGTCTTGCTTAAGTAATTAGTACCCCCCATGGCGGCCAGGCGCCCCTCCCCCCCAAGGCGAAAATGACGAAAACTTCCTACAATAAATGAATGAAGAAAAGCTCCCGATCGCTTCCATTCGTTTTATTTTTCATGATTCTTTCACCCCTCGACATAAAAGCGGCCGGAGCACTGGTGATGATCGACCCGGGCCACGGCGGATTTGACCGCGGTGCCGTTTACGATAATGCGAAAGAGTCCCAGATAGTTTTATCATTAGCGGGAAAACTAACGAATGAATTGAATTCCCGTAAAAACTTTAAGGCACTTCTTACCCGCGAGTCTGATCGGCATTTAAATCTGGCAACCAGGGTTAAAAATGCGGAACAAGCAAAGGCGCAACTATTTATAAGCCTTCATGCCAATGCCGCCCCGGAAAGTTCAGCTAAAGGATTCGAGTTCTTCGTATTTAATCCTTCAAACTATCGCCGTGCTAATTTAGGAAAACTTTCCGAACGAGAAGCCGTGGTTAAAACAATAATCACCGACCTTCAACAACAGACTCGATTTTTTCAAAGCATTCAAACTTCAGAAGAGTTTTCTAAGACATTCCAAGGGCCACTTAAAGCAGGCGATTTCTTCGTGTTAAGGAAGGCAACCATTCCCGCAATCCTATTGGAAGTGGGATTTTTATCTAATCCCCGCGATCGTGCGCGGCTTCAAAAGTCCGAGTACCAAGATGAAATGGCAATAAAGATGGCAGACTCGATTGAATCCGCTGCCGCCCGCCTGGGTTTGCAAATCCCTATTGAAAAACAAAGAACTGCTGCTACCGAATAGTTGACCTATCAAGCCCGCTTGGCCGATACTCGCCAACATGAGAAAAAATAATCGCTCAACCACTGAACTTCGTCCCATTAAAATTACTCCCAACGTATTAGACTATGCCGAAGGTTCGGTCATGGTAGAGTTCGGCCAAACACGCGTGATCTGCAGTGCTACGTACGAACCGAAACCGCCGAGCTGGTTGATGGGGACAGGCCAAGGCTGGGTGACGGCTGAATACGGAATGCTTCCCCGTTCGACACACCAAAGAATTCGCCGGGACAAATCAATGACTGGTGGACGTACTCAAGAAATTTCCAGACTGATTGGCCGCAGTTTAAGATCGGCCGTTAATTTACGTGCGGTTGGCGAAAGACAAATTACCGTCGACTGTGACGTGATCAATGCCGATGGTGGAACCAGAACCGCTGCGGTAACTGGTGGCTTTGTTGCGATGGCTTTAGCATTCAAAAAATTAAAAGATGTTGCCGAGATAAAAGAATGGCCATTAATTCATTATGTCTCTGCAATTAGCGTAGGCCTTGATGAAGAATCCGGCGCCAAGCTTTTAGATTTAGATTACGACGAAGACTCCCGCATCGGAACCGACATGAATTTTGTTATGAACCACGAGCGTTCATTTATCGAAGTTCAAGGGACGGCCGAGAAAAAACCTTTTAGCCGCCAAGATTTAAATGAAATGATGAACATCGCCGAACAAGGTTGCCATCAATTATTTATGAAACAAGCCGAGATCGTAGGCTCCTTCTTTAAATTCCCAGGGTAATAAAAAAATGGAAATCTGGATTGCAACTAACAACGCTGGAAAAATAAAAGAGTACGAACTTTTATTTAAAGAAATTCCAAATTTGAAACTTCACACGCAACAAGAAATTTCCGGTTTCACGGCGCGGCCCGAAGACGGAAAAACTTTTGAAGAAAACGCGCGAATCAAAGTTAAGTCCTTAGCCGCAATCAAAAATAGGGTATGGGTCATCGGCGAAGATTCAGGATTAGAAGTAGCCGGAATGAATGGTCTACCGGGAATTCACTCGGCCCGGTACGCAGGTCCAAAAGCAGCGGACAGCGAGAACGTGACGAAACTTTTGAAAATGATGGGCCTAAAAGGTGTTACTGACCGCAAAGCCAAGTTCACCGCATCTTTAGTGGTAGCAACTCCGCAAGGCGAAACCTGGGCATTCACCGGAACAATGGAAGGTGAAATCGCCAAAGCTCCAAAAGGCCAAATGGGTTTCGGCTACGACTCGGTTTTTATTCCGACGGGGCAAACCCAAACGTTAGCTGAACTTGGCCCCGGCTATAAAACCCAGCACTCTCACCGTTCGGATGCGGCAAAACAATTTCTAAGGAAGTTATCCGAAGCTTCTAACGTTCAACTTTAACTATTTACTCTAAATTCTTTTTTTGAAATTTTATAATTTAAAAATTTAAAATTTATGGTCGTTCAAAAAGTTCCATATGCAAGGCGGAGGCTGTTCGAGGCAGCGGAGGCGTGGCATAAGCCACGTTGGAGCGGACTCGAGCAACCGACAACGCAGTCAGATGGACCTTTTTCAACGACCATATTCCTGCTACATCTTTTCTAACTACGAGGTGTGCATGGCGGGACTCAAGATTTTTTCTGGGAATTCTAACCCTGAATTAGCTCGTGAGGTGGCCCATGCGGCAGGGGTTGAACTAGGATTCAGCCAACTAAACACTTTCGCAGACGGCGAAATTCAATGTGAAATTCACGAGAGCGTACGGGGCGAAGACATCTACGTCATCCAAAGCACCTGTCCCCCGGTTAACCAAAGTTACATGGAACTTTTTATCATGCTGGACGCTTTGAAAAGAGCATCGGCAGCCCACATCACTGCGGTCATCCCTTACTACGGTTATGCCCGCCAAGATCGCAAAGTTGCACCTCGTGCACCTATTTCGGCAAAATGTATGGCAGATTTACTTTCAACTGCAGGGGCTCAGCGGGTCGTCGCGGTTGATCTTCACGCCGCCCAAATCCAAGGCTTCTTTAACGTTCCGGTAGACCATTTGTTTGCGATTCCTACTTTAGCTCGAGCGTGGGCTGAAAAGGTCGGCAAGGGTTCGGACTTTGTTGCAGTGAGTCCAGATGCTGGGGGCGTGGAGAGAACCCGTGCCTTCGCAAAACGAATCGATGCTTCCCTTGCAATCATTGATAAGCGCCGATCGGGTCCGAATGAGGCAAAAGCGTTCCATTTAATTGGTGATGTGAAGGGAAAAACCGCGGTCATCGTTGATGATATGATTGATACCGCCGGTACCCTTACACAAGCAGTTGACAGTCTCTATCAAAATGGTGCAAAAAAAGTGTTCGCCGTCGCAACGCACCCGGTACTTTCTGGCCCAGCCGTTAAACGCTTAACCGAAAGTAATTTGGAAAAAATTTGGGTCTCTAACACGATTCCATTAAGTTCAGCGGCGAAAGAGTGCGGTAAAATTGAAGTTGTCTCCATGGGCCCCGTTCTGGCCGAAGCTATTAAACGCATACATGGTAATGATTCAGTCAGCTCACTTTTTGATAACTAGATTTGATTTTTAAAATTAACGATAACTGAAACTGGGAGCTGTTCCATGAAACAAAGATTAGAACTAACTGTTGAAGCCCGCGAAACTGGCAAAGCTAATAGCCGCGCACACCGCGATCAAAAACAAGTTCCTGGCGTAATTTATGGCGCTGGAACAAATGCCAATGTTTACGTTCATGAAAATGACGTATTGAAATACAACACTCGTCAGTTTGAAAATGCTCTTTTCAATTTGAAAAGTCCACTTGGCGATGCAAACGGCCGCGTAGTTTTGATGAAGACTGTTGAT
>JAZKJI010000241.1:11500-11962 GCA_040384405.1 Bdellovibrionota bacterium | reverse complement strand
ACACGTTGATTTTTTCGCACTTGATTTGAAAAAACCAGTACGTATTTCTGTTGAAGTTCGTTTAGAAGGAAAACCAATCGGTCTTTCTGAAGGTGGATTACTAAACGTAGTTAACCGTCAGATCGAGGTCGAGTGTCTTCCAACTGATATCCCGGATTTCATTTCTGTTGATATCGCAAACCTAGGCTTAGGCGACGCGATTCACGTATCTGATTTAGAAATTCCAAAAACTTTAAAAGTTCTTTCTCCGATCGATACAACGATTGCCGTTGTTAACATCGCTGAAGAAGAAGCTGTCGCTGCACCAGTTGCTGCTGCGGAAGCTGCTCCGGCTGCGGGTGCTGCTGCACCAGCTGCAGGCGCTGCTGCTCCGGCGGCTGCGGGCGCGAAAGCCGCTGCTCCAGCTAAGGACGCGGGTAAGAAATAATAATGTGGTTAGTAGTTGGACTGGGAAATCCCGGC
>JAZKJI010000241.1:10171-11490 GCA_040384405.1 Bdellovibrionota bacterium | reverse complement strand
CAAGAAATAGTCATTGGTCACGGGTCATGGGTTCGCTCCCATGACCCTTTGACTCATGGCACCTTTCCTTCTCATAGGCCTTGGCAATCCCGGCGCGGAATACGCCGGTAACCGGCATAATATTGGATTCATGGCCCTTGATGTTTACCTCAAGGGCCTTTCTATTTCTGAGAAGAACCAATACAACGCTCAATTCGCAAAATTCAAGATTGAACATGGTGGTCGAAGTGAAGAGGTCATTACTCTGAAACCGCAGACGTTCATGAATCTATCGGGACAGTCTGTTCAGCCCGTGATGGATTTTTATAAAATTCCTCCGTCGAATTTAATTGTTGTTCATGACGAAGTAGACCTTCCTTTTCAAGGAATCAAAATTCAGAAAAACCGCGGGGCTGGTGGACATAATGGGATTAAAAGTATTTCTGGTCTCATCGGAACTCAAGATTACATCCGCGTTCGATTAGGTGTCGGAAAACCTTCGCACCCTGAATTTAGTGTTGCCGATTATGTATTGGGCCGCTTTGCCCCGGAAGAAATGCAGACAATAATGCCATTCTTAGAAAAAGCTGGTGACGCGATTGAGGCTATTATTTTCGAAGGTTATGAAAAGGCCGCCACAAAATTCAATTAGGGAAAAATATGAAAGAATCAGAATCAAAACTTCCCGGCGATAAAATTGATAGAAACATCGACTTGATTCAACATGTCCGCGAAAACCTTGAAGCCAAGCGGGGATTTGACGAAAAGCTGATCTCCAAAATTGCAAGATTCGCCGGCAGTACAAATTCACTTTATATACATTTATTTTTTTATTCTGCCTTAGTATTCATTACCTTTCATTTTGCCGATCAAGGTATTCTTGCCGGATGGCCACCCCCCAGCGAAACGGTGGCACTGACGGCCGCCCTGGAAGCACTGTTCTTAACTATTTTGGTTTTAATTAATCAACGCCATATGGATTTAGTCGAGCGAAAAAATTCCGATCTTCATCTGCAGATGAGTTTACTCACCGAACACGAAATTACCCGACTAGTACAAGTTACTGACCTGATTGCTAAAAAATTGGGTGTAGAAACCGAAGACGTCGAAGATTTAGATGAGGTTAAACAGGATGTGGACCCAGAAGAAGTGATTGATAAAATAGACCAACACGAGTCCCAATCTCCCCATTCGATATGAACTTACTTGGAACGGCCCTCAACTCTTTGGGCGCTGTCCATCCCTATTGCTTTTCCGCTCGATTTCTTTGTAGTTGTTTCCATGAATTTGAAGGACGCCTAAAACTTTGTTAGTCTCCTACCCTCATTCAGGGGGTTCCA
>JAZKJI010000241.1:0-10161 GCA_040384405.1 Bdellovibrionota bacterium | reverse complement strand
TATTCATTCAGCTTTTTTTCGTTAGCGCTACTGCCGCTGACCTCGATATTCCAACCGTAAAAATGGCTTACTCACGTGCACTGGATGGATTGTGTGCTACCCGCTTGGCTGATGAGAAACTTGATCTTAATACATTGGCCTTAATTCCTAAAATCCCCATGTACCGTGATAAAGAACTTTTATCGAAAGTCGCTTTCTTCCAAGCTGAGTGGGATAATGCTGGACCGATATTTTTAACTGCTGCTACCCGAATTGTTGGCAAACCTTTTCCAATGAAAGAATTGGAAGCCGCACTTTATTTGTGTCCACGCTTTCCTTTCATGGGAACGCCATTAGGTTTTAATGTTATTTCCTATTTAAATTTACCCGCGAAAGACATCCCTGGATTAGCGGGCAAACCTTTAAAGCCAATTTATTTTGTATCGACGGCAGTTCACGAAGTTCTTCACAAATATATCAATCCCATTTTAGAAAAAAATCCGTCTGCTACTTTAAAAACTTTGAAGACTGATTTGTTGAGTTTATACGGATCCCACCTTCACTTGTTCGCTTTACAACGGAAGATTTTAGAAGAAATCGGTCTCACTTCCATGATTCCGGAAATCCGCGCCCTTGAAGGCCTTCATGGTGCAGACTACAAGAAAGCTTGGGATGTCGTGTATGCGGATGACCCTACGATTTATCTCGCCTTGTTGGCTGAATTAAAGAAATAGCAGAGTCCAACTGAAGTTCGGACTAACTTTACTTCCGTAACGGCGAAGCCTTGCGTTATCATCGCCTTTCCCAGAGCGGCTCTTGACCGCCTTACCCATTTAAAAGAAGACTTGAGCCATGGGAATAAACGGTTTTACCCGGCGAGATTTTTTAAAAGTTGGCGGCTTTGCCTTAGCAACTTCCTATGTACTGCCCAGCCAAAGCTTAGTTGGCGATATCGGCGCCAGAGAGCCTTTAGGCACGTTTCCTATCCTGCAAACTTTCACTAATGAATCATCGGCCCAATTTAAAATCTTAGTTCCTACGAACAAGAAATTTATCTACAGCGCTAAGGACCAAGACGGAAAACAGGTTACCCTTAAGCAACTTAACCGTTTCGTTCAACCTTCGTGGCCAGATCAAGCCGTTGATCACTTAATAACAACTGAATTAAAGCCAGGTGTTGAATATCGATTAAGCGTGAAAGATGAGTCCACTGGAAAAGTATTGGATGAAAGATTCTTCAAAGCCATCGATCGCTTTAAAACTTCGGGGCGAATCGCAATTATTTCTTGTTTATGTGACGACTTCATCATGCCTCAAGGGGCAATGTGGAGTGCCGTGGAACAAGTCGCACCGGAATTAATTTTTGTAATCGGCGACAACGTTTATTTAGATCGTGGAAATATTGATAGCGAAAAAGGTTTATGGCGGCGGCATTTAGAAACCAGACAAAAATTAGATGTCTATCGTTGGAAAAAATTGATCCCAACAATTTCTGTTTGGGATGATCACGATTTTGGAGTTAACGACGGCGGCGAAGAATTTCCATTAAAAGAAGCAAGCCGCCAAATGTTTCAAGTCATGTTCGGCTCTCAAAATTCGGCAGGCTTAGATTCCGGCCCAAGCCTGGCATTGGAAGCTACTTATTTCGGCCAAAGATTTTATTTAATGGACGGCCGGTTCTTTCGCACCAAAGAAAAGCGATTTGAAACTCACTGGGGCGAAGAACAAGAAGAATGGTTATTTTCAAAACTACAAACTTCAGCCTCACCTTCATTCGTGATGGATGGAACCCAATTATTCGGAAGCTATTCCGGATACGAATCATTTGAGTTGGAACACCCGGAACAATTTAAACGAGTTATGACCCGCTTATCGCAACAAGCGGCACCGGTCGCCTTTGTCTCTGGAGATCGCCATTTTAGTGAGATTATGAAAATCGAAAAAAATGTTTTGGGTTACGAAACGCTAGAGATCACATCCAGTGCTCTCCACAGCTACGCACCCACGAGTGAGCTGACTGCAAATAACCCAAGACGAGTTACCCATACCATTAAACTGAATTTTTTAATTATGGAAAGCCAAACGACAACCCAGGGATTAGATATAAAAGTTAAAGCCTACGGTAAAGGCGCCAAAGAGCTATTTAACTATCAATCAAGTATTGCCCGTTAGCCCAGTCCCACAATAAGTCTTTAACGCGCACTCTGAGAGCAATTCCGATAGCTTTCAGAGATATAAGTGAAACCGGTTGTAACTAACAACCACAATTTAAAAAAAAAGGGAGCAAGACGCTCCCTTAGACTTACAAAGTTTTAACTGAAGGGGTTGCTTAGCGCCCGACTCGGACCGGCGCTAGGCGGGCTTGTGATAAATAAATTCTCCAAATCTGCATTCCTACTTTGAATTCCATTTTTGCGGTTGCGATATCGCGTTTGATTTCTACGACCTTGTTTTGCCAAGCTTCGTTTTTCTCGGACTTCAAACGTTTGTACTCTTCACGCAAAGTCTTCATTCTTACTTGAGCCACCAAAATTTGCTCCTTTAGCTGACGAATCTTTTCATCGGAATATCCAACTGATTTAATTTTTAATTCGTCTACTTGTAACCGAGCTTTCAAAATTTCTTGTTGCGAAATTTTTCTTAAACCTTGGGCAAGTCCTAAAAGGGCCATTGATTTAATAACCCATTTCGTTGGATCCCAATGGTACCAACGGATTCCATTCCGGTAATCAGTTTGGAAGCGGTGATGGAAGTTATGATATCCTTCACCGTGCGTAAGAACGGCGACGATAAAACTATCGCGCGCCGTACTTTGTAAAGAGTAAGGACGCTTCCCAACCATATGACAAAGTGAATTTACGAAAAATGTACTTTGCTGAGTTAAAATAATTCTTAAACATCCGGCGAATACCAAGCCACCCAATGGATCACCCAGTAACGCACCGATAACCGTCGGGAAAATAAATCCCATCACGATTGAAATTAGCAAATAGTTATCGTGTTGCCACATCACCATTTTGTCGGCTTCCAAATCGGTAGCTTTAATTTTTTCATTTTCGTCTTTGTAAAATAGCCAGCCCATATGAGCATGCCAAAAACCTTCAGTAACAGAATAGGGATCATCTTCGGTATCTAACTTATTATGGTGGCGTCTATGATCAGACGACCACTTCAAAGCGGAACCTTGATAACCAGAAGCTCCGATTAGTAGTAATGCCATTCGCAGAATCGGATGACCTTGGTAACTGCGGTGGGAAAATAAACGGTGGTAGCCTGCGGTGATACTTAAGTTTGTTGCCGCTGCAAAAACCAAAGCAAAAATTGCGATACCCCATGAAACATCGAAGTACTTAATGTAGAAAAAAGTCAGAGCAACCGTAACAACCGGAAGTATCGCGAAGAAACCGACATTTACCTTGTCCAATTTTTCGTTAGTATATTTCGGATTAGCTTTCACTGAATTCATATTTTCATTCCTTTGAATTGAAAATACATTGTGCGCGCTGTTTGTTGTTGTTCCAAGTGATTTTCAGTCAGATCTTCGTCAGATTATTCGAGGTAAAACTCTAGACCTTTTTCGTGGAATTTAAATCGTGCATTCGCCTGTACCGCACTCCTGCACTGAGTTTAGCGGTTGAGATCCTTTGGAACCGTCGCGATAAACGGCAACGGATTTAAGCCCCATTTTCCACGCTTGAATATACAGTTCGGATATTTGCTCTAATGTCGTATTAGATGGACAATTCACAGTTTTAGAAATTGCTCCGCTTAGAAACGGTTGAGCGGCGGCCATCATTTTTAAATGTGCTTCGGGAGTGATTGCGCCTGGCCCCGTGGCACATGCGAAAACTTTTTGCTGATGTTGGCTTAAATGCGGGGCACCCTGCAAGTGCCCGTACTGTAATAGGTAATTTAAAACATCTTTTTTTTCTGCTTCAGAATATTCTGAATTTTCCAAAGAGTAATGGACAGATTTATTCTCGATTTCCATCGATCCTCCGCCACTTAAAACTTTATGTTTCAGTAATGAAAATTCCGGTTCGATTCCTAAAGTGTCGCAGTCCATTAATAAACCAATAGTTCCGGTCGGAGCTAATAAAGTAACTTGCGCATTTCTTACGCCCGTCTTTGCCGCCATCTGTAAAACTTCTTCCCAAGTTTTTTCAGCTAAGGAGTAAAGATCAGGAAATAACTGTTTCGAAAATTTATTAGCCTTAATTTGGGGCAATAATTTTTTGTGTGAACTATTATGTTGCCTTAACACGCGCAAAAAAGATTTTTTATTTTTACTAAATAACGGAAAAGGTCCTTTTGACTTGGCCAATTCGCAACTTGTCTTATACGCCTGCGCCGTCATCAACGAAGACAGTAAAGCAGCCAAGTGTCGACCCTCGTCACTATCGTAAGGAAGATCCATTCGCATCAAAAGCGCACCAAGATTTGCGAATCCCAATCCCAATGGACGATAATCATGGCTATTTTGAGTGATCTGTTTCGTCGGGTAACTGGCGTAATCGACAAGCGCTTCTTGGGATCTAATTAAAGTATCTACTAGCTTAATATATTCTTCGATGCGGAATAATTCTTTGCCTTCCAGTAATGAACATAAATTTATCGAAGCAAGATTGCAGGCACTGTCGTCAATAAACATATATTCAGAACACGGATTACTGGCATTAATTTCCATGGATTCACGGCAAGGATTCCAATGATTTATTGTATCGTGAAACTGCAATCCCGGATCCGCACAAAACCAGGCCGCTTCAACTAACTGATCCCAAATTTTTTGCGCTGGTATTTTTTTAATTGTCTTTAATTTAATTCCGCCTGCGGTCTGTCCGTTTATTTTTTGCTTCCCGGTTCCAATATTGTAACCACGCCCGTGCACTGATTTTAAGGTCCACTCTTTGTATCCCAGCACCGCTTTCATAAAAGCATCAGTGACCCTAACTGAATTATTCGCATTTTGCCCGGAAAGGAAACGATAAGTCTCTCCCTCAAATCCAGCATCAAATCCCTGCGAGATTAAGGTCTTTGCTTTTTTCTCTTCTTCACGCTTCCAGCAAATGAATTCAAGAATTTCCGGATGATCAACATTAAGGACAACCATCTTTGCTGCCCTTCGCGCGACACCACCCGATTTTACTAATGCAGCCCCGCGATCTAAAAAATCCAAATAATTTAAAATTCCTGGCGACGGTGCGCCGGGTGCTTCCTGTTCAAAGCGGCTGGGCAAAGTTGAAAAATTGGAACCCGTTCCTGATCCATATCTAAAAAGTAAGTTCTCGGTTTCTGCCAAATCCATAACTTGGTTTAAATCCGATGGCCCGCTTTGAATAAAGCAAGCCGAAGCTTGTGGACGCTGAAAGAAATTATTGCCAACGGGTTCTGGCTTTTTAGTTTTAAAATTGATCGCCCAATGTGGAGAACTGGTTTTGATTCCGTAAGCTTCGTAGAGACCAACGTTAAACCATACTGGACTATTAAAAGCCGCTTGCTGCTGCAAAAGAATATTTTCTAAACTCTGGATAAATTTTGTTTCGTTTATACCCCCAGGTAATAACTTTTGGATTTTCACTTGTTGGCCGATTGCATGACTCACTCGATTAATAAGCTGCGGCACCGAGGACTCTTTTTTACCTGCTTTAATTTGCCGGAAATATTTCGTCGCGGCGATTTCAACCGCATTAGGTGACCAGGTGGCTGGAGCTGTAACTTTCAATTGGGAATTCACTTTAAAAACTTTCGTTTTCATACCTAAAGGCTACAAGCAGTTGTCTCTGTCGTCCAGGCATAGTACCCTCCCCAACTATGAGCGACACAGATCTTTCGGCAAAAAAAGCAGCGACTCTTTATTTTGACCACAGCGCGACCACACCGGTGGATCCTCGTGTTCTAACTAAAATAATTCCATTTTTTTCCGAGTCCTTTGGAAACCCTTCCAGCCAAAACCATGCTTTAGGATGGAGTGCGCGAAACAGCGTTGAAGAAGCCCGAAATCAAGTGGCAAAGCTCCTCGGCGCCCAACCTTTAGAAATAAATTTCACTTCAGGTGCAACGGAAAGTAACAATTGGGTTTTCTCGGGACTTTTTTCTTATTTAAAGCGAGAACGGCCCCAAGAAAAGATTCATATTATTTCGGCGTTGGCAGAGCATGCTTCAGTAGTTGAACCAATTAAGTATCTCGAAGAAAATGGCGTGATGGTCACTTGGGTAAAGATGAGTCCCATGGGTCAAGTTACTCCTGAAGAAATTAGTCGCGCAATCCGCCCTGAAACAAAATTAGTTTCGATAATGTCGGGCAATAATGAAATTGGAAGTTTAAATCCAATCAAAGAAATCGGTGCCTTGTGCAAACAACATTCAATATACTTTCATACGGATGCTACTCAGACCGTTGGTAAAATTCCGATTGATGTTGTCGATATGAATATTCATTTACTTTCCTTTTCCGGCCACAAGATGTGCGCACCCAAAGGCGCCGGGGCATTATACATTCGCAGAAGAGACCCAAAAGTTTTAATTGATCCATACATGCGTGGTGGTGGGCAAGAACACGGGCTTCGATCGGGAACGGTGAACGTTCCATTGGTCGTTGGCCTTGGTGAAGCTTCACGTCTAGCATTGGAAGAGTTAAATTCAACCCGCGCGCAATTAACTGAAATGGCGTACACGTTATGGAATGGAATAAAACAAATTTTTCCGGAAGCGACATTGAATGGCCATCCTACCGAAAGAATACCAGGGCATCTTTCGCTGACCATTCCGGGATTTTCCCACGCAAAGGTTTTACCTAAATTAGGCGGCCTTGCGCTGAGCACGGCCTCTGCCTGCAGCTCTGATAATCCCCATGGAAGCCCCGCACTGCACGCACTGGGAATGGATACTAAGGCCATGGAGTCCACCTACCGGCTCACAATTGGGAAAACGACCACTCCCCAGCAAATCCAGGAAGTCCTTGAAATATTTAGGAAAATTCAAAAGGGCTCGTCTCACTAAGACGGTCCTAAGGTATCCTAGAAAAGTACTGTCTCCTGTGTTATCATTACCTTAAGGAGATCAATCATGATCGAAATTTCTGAAACAGCTGCCCGTAAAATTACGGCCCTTAAAACCGAAGAAGGCCAAGACAACGCGGCTTTTTTGCGCGTTGAAGTTAAAAAAGGTGGCTGCTCGGGATTATCCTACAAAATGAATTTCGACAAAGAACTAAAAGCCGGAGACAAAGCTTTCGAAGCCCACGGTGAAAAAGTTGTAGTCGACGGACAAAGCTTTCTTTATTTGATCGGAATGACACTTGATTATTCCGGCGGACTAAATGGTAAAGGTTTTGTTTTCGATAATCCAAATGCTACTAAGAACTGCGGTTGCGGTTCATCTTTTAACGTTTAAATAAATGCGCAAATTTGAGACTTTCAAAGAAATTTCCGTTTCCGGAATTTCAGCGGAGGCGTTGATTCAACAACTAGTAGATGCGAATGTTCAATTTAATAAATATGCACATATACTATTTGAAAACCACGGGTTCATTCCGCCCAACAGGAATGAAAAATTCAAACTTGTTAAATTGAGTCTGTCTGACTTGGGCTTACAAAGCCCTTGTTCACTTCAAACAATAATCAGTCGAGCTTCAGATTTTGGATTAGCACCCTGTCCGCTATTTACCGCCGCCTACTTAAGATTGGAATACACGCTCCAACCAGAAGGGCCCTATTTAACAGTCGTTTCATCTGAGCCCTCGCAGAATGAAAACTACCCGACCGGATTCTATATAAGAAAAACTGAAAACATTCTTTGGCTTCGGGGGTACCACGCCACAGGCGAAGTGGATTGGCCGGCAAATAACGAATTCATATTTTTGAAGTAACGACGTTTAAGCGAACCTTGCGCCTAATTTATCACGCATTAGAAATGACAAAACAGAATCAGCAATTAAGCTGTAGTGACGTGGATGCGGGATATGCCCTGCTCCATCAATATGAAAATGCTCCTGCACGCCAAACAATTGCGCGAAATCTTCGTAAGAAGATTCGTGAAACAACGGATCTCTGCGATCATAGATCATCAGTGATTCTTTGGTGTTCTCTGGCAAACGGTCGCGCCAGTAACTCCAATTTTCCTGATTTAAAATCCAACCGAACTGAGAGATCAATCCGGCAACGAACGCCAGTTTTTTTCCGTGCAAATTTGTAACGTCTAAACTCTCAAGCCTGGTATCACGAAAAATTTCTTTTGCTGAAAGTAAAAAAGTTTTTCCGGCCGATGTCGCAAGGAATGCGTGGGAAATTGGTTTCCAGTTTGGCAAGCGCATGAAAAAACTCATTGGACGGTAACGAATACTTTGGAACGGATCAGATCCCATCGGGTTTACCAAAATTAGCTTATTGATTAAATCGGGATGCTGAAGGGAAAGGCCCCACGCAAGTGCTCCGCCGTAACTCATTCCCAGTACGTCATAGTACGGACGATTTACTCGGGCACGAATCCACTCATTCATCATCTCTACCTGCTGGCAGAAGCTCCATTTTTTACGATTGATGTAGAGATCAGTTAGATCCGGTACGACGACTCGGAAGTAAGGTGACAAGCTGTCCGTTAAAATATTCAAAGCCTGTGGTCGTCCTGCATATCCGTGCAGAAGAATTAGGTCTGGACCATGGCCCTGGGTTTTAAAGGACAAGTTAACAGGCATGGTTAACTTATCGGAAGTTAGGTAGGCCTTCTAAATCGAACTTTGATTACAGGGGTCCGGATTATGAAGGAAAAATAGGTTTTTTTACCTCTATTGAGACAGAACCCAAGGATATATGAATAATCCTAGGTAATCCCTCTATACCGTCTTGAACGTGCTTAGCATGTCTTGGACAACTTCCTTGAACCATGGAATTTGATACTGCTCTTTATAGAATACCAAAAAAAATCGATTTTCCTGTCTGAGTTCTTTCGGCAGTTGGTGATGTTGCACTTTTCTTTCGTCGATTTCAAAACCCGTCGGAACAAGCGTCCAACCCTTTCCTTGCTCAACTAATTTGATTAATACCGACCAATCATCAAATCTCACCACTTCGCGGGGTTCACTTGTCAGCGCGAACTTCTCCAATAAATTTACTAACGGAGAAAAACTAGTTTGGTACGAAAGAAAAGGACGTTCGATCAACTCTGACAGAAAAGTTCTATTTAGAAAATTAGAAGAATACCCCCAACCTTTTGGCGTTAGAATTTGAAAGCTATAAGTAAATAATGGCTTGGCCATAAAAGTTGTCCCATCCGGCGGCAATGCGGATAAAACTATATCTGCTTGGCCATTGGTTAACTGGGATGTAACTTTCGCACCTTCCGATTCGATAAATATTAAGTGGCCCTTAAATTTTGTGGGCTGTACTGCCAACCTTTTTAAAATTTCTTTTCGACCCGCTATTGTCAGTTTAGCTTTAGATTCACTAACGTGGCTTTTCCCGGCACCCGAAATGATTTCTTCGATTCCGCTGAACTTCGCATCTAGTGCTTTATATAATTCAGATCCATAAAGCGTCAGAGTCTTACGCCGGCCTTTTTGCAGAAACACCTTTTCCGGAAGGGCGTCTTCAAACCGTCGCAGGTGATCGGACAACGCAGGTTGGGATATACCTAATTTCTTTGAAGCTTCCACAATGTTAGAAGAGCCCGCAAAGGACAAGAACGACTGAATTAGCTTTAGATCCATCTTATAGGCCCTCACCGATATTATACATATCTGTTATCTGATATAATATATTTATTTATATCTGTTTTTTAATTCGTCGAAGTGCCTTACTCTCTGCGTCGGAGGTACTTATGAAAGCAATATTATCCCTGATCGCAGGGCTAGCTGTTTCCTTACAAGCTGACGCCGGAATTCAGTGGTCATGCATAGATTTGAGTGGAAAAACTCAAGCCGAAATTTCCGACAACAACAAAATAACTTCGATTGTAGTGACGAAACTTGGCAACCAACCAAAAGTAATCTTGCGCGAATCAGTTGAAGCTCTCGAAGAAGACGAACGAGTCACCCTTACCGGTAAAAAATCAGAGCTGGGAATTTATTTTGGCGAACCATCATACTATTTGAATATCACTGGAAAACTTAATCTTGGTGACAAAGAATACAGCATGGTTTGCTACCGCGAAAAACTTTGCTTTGTTTGCCAACGATGCCGGTTTGTA
>JAZKJI010000240.1:0-8681 GCA_040384405.1 Bdellovibrionota bacterium | reverse complement strand
TGTTGTAAACGGGTAGTCCAAGTTGTAATGAATGCCCCGTGATTCAGGACGGCGAAGTGCGCATTCAACCGTTAAGTCCGCAACCAAAGCGATATTTCGAAGTTCCAAAATATCCGGGTGAACTTTAAAGTCAGAATAGTACTCACGCACTTCCGATAAAATATTTTTGAGCCTATGTTGGGCCCGGACCAAACGTTTATTTGATCTAACAATTCCCACATAATTCCACATCAGGTGGCGGATTTCATCCCACATATGATGAATGACGATCATCTCGTCGACATCGGATTGGGAGGGGTGAACCCAAGGCGGGGCTTCTTTTTCAGAAAGCTTTTGGGACTTAACTTTATCAATAATTTTTTCACTCGCATTATGGGCCATCGCCAGACACTCAAGTAATGAATTTGATGCTAATCGATTAGCCCCATGAAGTCCGTTGTAGGCCGTTTCTCCCAAGGCCCAAAGACCCGGAATATCGGTTTGCCCATTTACATCGGTGTAGACGCCGCCGCACAAATAGTGGGCAGCAGGCACAACGGGAATAGGTTGTTTAGTCATATCAATTCCAAATTCCAGGCACTTTTGATCGATCGCAGGGAAACGCGCTTTTACAAATGCGGGATCAAGCTTTGTCATATCAAGAAAAACGCAAGGTTCCCCGGATTTTTTGATCTCGGCATCGATTCCCCGGGCAACAATATCTCGGGGCGCGAGTGAACCTAAGGGATGATGTTTTTTCATGAAGGGTTCGCCGTGTTTATTAATTAGTTCTCCGCCTTCACCGCGCAAAGCTTCGGAAATCAAAAAATTTCGAGCATCTTTATGAAATAAACAAGTGGGATGAAATTGCATGAATTCCATGTTTGCAACTCGGGCCCCGGCCCGGTAAGCCATCGCAATTCCATCACCAGTAGCGCCGCTCCAGTTAGAGGTATAAAGATAAACTTTTCCAGCGCCACCCGTTGCAAGAATAATTTGTTTAGCCATATGGGCTTCGACATCATCTGTATTTTTATTAAAAACATAAACGCCAACGCAATTTGATGGATTCATATCATTGGGATCGACTTGTTTATTCATGATCAAATCAATCGCAAAATTATTTTCCAAAACTTTAATTTGCGGATGAGCTTTAACTTTTTCGATTAAAATATTGTGGATATATTTTCCCGTTTGATCTTCGTGATGCAAAATTCTGCGAAAGGAATGGCCACCTTCGCGGGTTAAATCTAGATGATTTCCCTCGCGATCAAATCTTACTCCCCAGTTCATCAGGTCCTGAATTCGGTCAGGAGCTTGCTCAATAATGTTGCGCACTGCATTTAAATCACAAAGACCTGCACCTGCGACTTCCGTATCGTGAATATGATCAGCAAAACTGTCTGCCGGATCCATCACGGCGGCAATTCCACCTTGAGCCCAACTTGTGTTCGCACTCTCCATCGGCGCTTTAGCTAGGATAGTTACGGGGATTCGATCTGCCAATTTTATCGCCAAAGTTAATCCGGCTAAACCTGTTCCGATGATCAGAACTTCGTGTCTCTGTGCCTGTTGAGTAGTTGAACCGGGATTTTGAGTAGTCACTAAGGGTGGCATGGGGAACAAGTAGTCGTTTTTTCTGGGTTTTGCAAAAGGAGTCTGCTTGATTTGTCAGAGGATTTGAAAATACACTAAGGACAGCGACATGCACTGCAACAAGAGTGAGGAATCCAAGGATGAGATTCAAAATTTTAGGCATTGTGGCGGCTGCTTTAGCCCTATTTTCAGCCTTCGCTGTTTACAAAACCAGTAACGGATTTGAAACAGCAAACCTTTCCGCGCAAAACCGCGTATCAGAATCATTTGTTCGTTCCAGCGTTGTCGTTGCAAAACAAGTTTTGCAAACCTTCCAAACAATGACGCCCGAAAAATTAGGCATATTAAAAACTCGAAAAGAATTTTGGCCCGAAGGTTGGCAGGCATTCAAAGATACATCAACCGATGGATCACTTTATTTACGAGACACGCAATATTTAACCGGCGCAAACGTCGGATCATTTTTAAATTTCGTCGCGACGAAATCGCCAAATTTAAAAAGGGAATTAGAAATTCACGTTTGGCGGGACGAATCCCAAAAAGCGCGCTTTGTTGTTTTCGTGCAAAAACAAAAACAATTTTTGGCAGTACTAATTCAAAATCCTTTAAGGTCACTTTCTACGGTTACTAATGCAACGACGGATGCAGAGCTAACGGTTATTAATGAACTACAAGAAATGGTATTTTCTGAAAAAGCAGAATATCTGGGTCAGAAGACAACTGGTAACCCGGTTCTTGCGGAAATTAAAACTCAAGGTCTCGAACAAAATGCAGCACTTTTTAAATCCGGTGGAAAAGAAATTTGGGGCCGCTATCAAAAAATTCCAAATACAAATTTATATGTCGTAAGAACCTCTTCGCTGACGGCGGAAAAAGCCGCAGCCCGCAGCCAAGGGTATTTGAACCTAGCGATCTTCGGCGGATTGTCGTTAGTCGCATTAGGTTTGCTAGCCTTGCTTTTTAAAAATAAGTTTTCTCAACTGGATGAATCGGCAGATCAAGACGAAGAGTTTTCGCGTCCACGGCATTTGCCGCCGCCTCCGCCAAGTTCCAATGCGATGACGCCATTTAAGAATCCGGTAAATTTCCCAGCGCATCCCGGTTCCCAAGAAGCACTTTTATCGGATGAAAAATTAAGCGCGTACAAACGGATGGTAGCAAGCTTAGGCCACGAAATCAGACGCCCCTTGTTTTCGGTCATGGGAAAAATTCAAATGGCCCATGGTCAGACCAAGGATCCCGCGGTTAATCGTGATTTGGAACGGGCAGTGGATGAACTTCGCGATCTGCGAGGTAACTTGGATAAACTATTAAGTTTTTCCGGTGAAAAAAATTGGGAAAAAATTGAAACGCAAATTGAAACGCCACTTTCACGTTTGCTAAAAGATTACGAATCAAAATTCACATTGAAAAAAGTCGAAGTAGTAAAAAGCTTTAATTCAAATGAAGCATTTCCACTGGAAGTTGAAGGCTTACAAAGAGCTTTCGAAAATATTTTAGATAACGCTCTGGAATCTATGGAGCGAATGCAGTCAAAAAAATTAGAAATCAGTACCAGAACCGAAGGCAATAATGTCGTAGTAACATTTAAAGATTCCGGCGAAGGAATGCCACCAGAGGTTCAAGCAAAAGCAGTTGAACCATTTTTCACTACAAGATCCTACGCCCACCATATGGGCCTAGGATTATGGCAAGCATATTCCATAGTAAATGCCCACGGCGGAGAACTGGAATTCAGCAGCAAATCAGGAACAGGCACAGAAGTAAAAATGATTTTCCCATTACCCCCAAACGCAATAAGAAATTCAGTAAACCACCCGCAACTGTCCAATCAGTCCCACTCCCTACATTCCCAGTCACAGTTGCAGTCGCCGTCGCAGTCACAGCTAATAGACATTTCGACAATCAGTGCAGAAGACCAAGCGGCTCTCGATGCGTCCAGCCCGGCAGGAACTTTGGGTTTACCGGATGATAATGCACTTAACTCTGACGAACCTATGCAAAATAGCCGCATAGGTTCCCGCCCTGATACCGTTACTGGATTTACGAAAACGGGTTTAACTAAAACTTCAGAACGCTCGATCACTTTAGATAAAAATGGAAAGCCACTTTCAGTTTCAAAAATTGCACGGCCTAAAGTTAATCAGACGCATAAGCCGGCAAGCTTTGAAGAACTATTACCGATTGTGAATCCGGTTAATCAAGATGTATCCATTCCCCACAATTTACCTTTACCGCCTTTGCCTCCTTCACGAATGAAGGACGACGATGTTCATAATGAAATGATGGAGGATATTTCCGTGGAAAAACTGCACAGCTTACCTCCGGTCCCCCGCGATCAATCCACGATTTCCGAGCGTACAAACGTTATTACATCCGAGCGAACGGAAGTAATTCCTTCTGAACATACAAATGCGATGCGCCCCGATTTAGAGCGGACAACAATTTCAACTTCTCATAATTCTTCCGGCGCGAACTCTCCACTTGATATCGACATTGATGCATTATTAGAGCTTTCTGATTCCTCTGATGCCGGACAAATACAACCAGATGCTAAAGCTTCGGGAAGCATTCCAACTCCGCCAGAGAACCGGCCGATAATGAATGATGATAAAACTCCGGTAGCGTTAATAAATCCACCGCAGTTTAAAGCTCCTACACGTTTTAAAGATATTGATGCATACGCTGTAACCATCCGCAGGCCGGGGGAAAGCAACGTTTGAAAATAAGAGACCACGCGGCACAATTCTTAATATACATTCTTCATCCAAGTACGGAAGAAGGTGCGCATTTACGTAACGAATTGCAAAGTGTCGGTTATCAAGTCGAGCTTTTTACGGACGAAGCCACTTGCATGCTTCGATATGAAAAAAGTTTACCCCATATTTTGATTTTTTTCACTCAAGTACTAAAAACGAGCTTAAGTGATTTAGTTGAAAAATTAATGGCCAGCAATCCCGATCTTCGTTGGATTGCCGCAACGTCGAGCCCCCAGTTTGAAATTTTAGTTCAATATCGTGAATATGGTTGCGAAGATATCGTGGTTGAAGACGCAGCTAATTTAGAGTCTCGCCTTCGATGGTCAGTTGACCGCACTTGTGAAAAAATTTATGTCCAATTACAAAATGAACAATTGCACGCGGATCTTTTAAAAGCGCGCCAAGCAATTGGAACGGGGCCGGGCCTTCCGCCAATGACGGCTGCTCACCCAATCACTGAAACTATTAAATCCTATGCACTGACTTCAACTCCGGAACAAGCTTTAGGTATTTATTTAGAAAACTGTGCATTGCCAGGAATTTATTTACGCTACATTGATACGACCAAGTCTTTTATTGTTCAGTATGTATCCCTTGCTGCAGATAAAGCTCAAGGCCTTGGCTTTCAAGCCGATATTAAAAATGTTGTAGAGTTTTTTGATCAAGTAAGAATGGGTCAACTGCCTCCGGTGTTACAGACACTTTGCGATCGCAACTTGAATTGGAAACAAGTTCAAGCATACGTTTTGGATCAGGGTGGTTCTTTAGAAGGACTGTTAGTTCATCCCATGGGAAATGAAAATGAAAATTCCCAGCTCCACGACCAATTCCGGGTATTTGAATTATATTTGGAAAATCGCACTTTGAAAGAACGGGTTCAGCGAAATCAGTTCGTCGATCCACAAACTGATTTGTTTAACTCTGCCTACTACAACGGAAAAATAAAAGAAGAGATGGAGCGGTCTCGTCGCTTACAAAAACCTTTATCTCTGGTGAAGATCTCGATCGATGATTTTATTGAAATCGAGCAAAGTCTTGGTGAAAATACCCGCGATCATTTGGTGAAATCATTGGCTGCGAAAATTAAAGCTTCGGGTCGGGTTAATGATATCAATTGCCGTACAAAAACTAACGAATTTACTTTGATCCTTCCGCATTCATCTAAAAAAGGTGCGCTTGTTCGTGCCGAAAGATTGCGCCGGGCTTTGGAAAGCCAATCGATGTCTGAATACGGAGTAAAGATTTCCTTAAGTTCCGGGATCAGTGAATTTCCAACTTTATGTTCTTCTGCGGAAACTTTAGAAGTCACCGCTACCCAAGCGCTTCATCACATTATGGATAAGGGCGGAAATAAAATTGCCGTCTTTAAACCACCAGAAACACACCGGCCCGAATTTCCCGTAAACGAGGAGGAGGCATGAAGCCTCTTAGACCCACATACGCGGAAATACATTTAGATTGTCTTGAACATAACTTGGCGATTATCCGCGAAAATTTTCCCGAAGATACTTTCCTTTGCCCAATGATTAAAGCAAATGCTTACGGCCATAGTGATGTAATGATCGGATCGGCTTTGGAAAAATGGGGAGTCAAACATTTAGGTGTTTGCCTGGTTGAAGAGGCAATTTTACTTCGCGAAGTTGGAATTCAATCGGAGATTCTTATTTTCCGTGGCTTCGGAGAATCTGAACTAGAATACCTGGATCGTTTTCAACTGACTCCGGTAGTAACCGACGGAAAACAATTAGAGCTTTTAATTAAGCGAAAACGAAATGTTTCAGTTCATTTGAAATTTAATACCGGAATGAACCGCTTAGGTTTTGAAGTTGAAGAGTCCGCAGCCATTGCCCAAAAAATTATTGAAAATCCATTTATAAATGTTGAAGGAATCTTAACTCATCTGGCAGATGGCGAGAGCTCTTTGGAAGAGGGCAGTCAGACCGAGCAACAACTTCAAAAAATGTCCCAAGTAATTCCGCATTTTGATAATTGGAACCCAGTTGTTCATGCCTTAAATAGTGGCGGTTTGATTTGTAAGATCGTTGCCAATCGTGGAGCGGTACCTTCTCCGGTAAATTTCTGGGGCCGGCGCCGCAATTGGGGATTAAGACCGGGCATTTGTTTGTATGGATACAATCCAACTGCTCACGTTTTGGAAGAAGAATTTTTACCGGTAATGAGTTTAAAGTCCCATATTCAAAGTTTTAGACGCGTGAAAAAAGGTGGAAAGGTTTCCTACAATGGAACTTGGACGGCACCTCGCGATAGCGTCATCGGCGTTGTTCCGATCGGATATGCTGATGGTTTGCCTAGAATTACATCAAATCAGATTTCATTTCTGATTGGCGACCAGATGGTTCCGCAAGTAGGGCGCGTTTGCATGGATTTCCTAATGGTTGATGCCACCAGTTATGTGGAACATAATCCTGGTTACGAGAATACGAATCCGGAAGTTACATTATTTGGCTGGAGTGACAAAGATAATGTACTGTCGGTAGAGGAAATGGCTAAGCAGTCGCAAACGATTACCTACGAAATCCTTTCGGGGATTAGCGAACGCGTTCCCAGAGTTTATAAACCGCTGACCAGGGTGCCGGCATGAGTGTGAAGATTTGGGCAGAAGATAAAATCAAAGGAATGGGTGATATGACCCTATTCTTTTGGCGAAGTATCAAGTCCATCCCAAATCCACCTTCAAGGCTTGATGAAATTTTTAAGCATATGGAATTTATCGGCAACCAATCTGTCGGAATTATCTGTCTGACAAGTTTGTTTACGGGTTTAGCGTTATCTTTCCAAATTTATTTAGGCTTTAAAATAGTGAACCTCACAAACTTAGTAGGTCCCACAGTAGCGTTGGGTGTAACGCGCGAAATGGGACCGGTACTTACAAGTTTGATTGTGGCGGCCCGCGCGGGCGGCGCGATGGCGGCACGATTAGGTACGATGCGAGTGAATGAACAAATTGATGCGCTTGATGTGATGGGTGTAGATACTTTGCAGTATTTAATCGGACCAAGGATTGTTGCGGCAGTTTTATGTATGCCTTTGCTCACCGCGATTTTTGACTTCGTTGCCATGGTTGGCTGTTGGTTTTTAGCAGTGAAAATGGTGGATCTTGATCAAGGTATTTTCTTCCAGCGAATTGCTGAAACAATTCAATTCCGTCACATCGCCGAGGGATTATTTAAGTCTGCGGTCTTTGGATTATTTTTTGCCGTTATTTGTAGTTACCGGGGTTTTAATACCACTGGTGGCGCAAAAGGCGTGGGCGAAGCAACCAATAAAGGTGTCGTAACCAGCATGGTATTGATCATTGTTTTGGATTATTTTTTGACAAGTTTAATCCGTATTTATTATCTGGTTACAGGCCAACCGACATAAGGAAAAAGTGGACGACAAAAGTATAGATTCTTCTTTGGAAAAAACATCGAACCGGTCTAATAAGATCGAGGCCGGTAATGCTATCGAGATGAAGAACGTCCAAAAAACTTTTGACGGGAAAGAGTTCGTTTTAAAAGGAATTGATTTAAATGTCCGCAAAGGATCTTTAACCGCGATTATCGGGTTTTCTGGTACAGGAAAATCGGTCATGTTAAAACACATCTTAGGATTGTTCCGTCCAACTTCGGGTGAGATTAATATTTTAGGTAAAGATGTCGTCAAGATGGAAAAAGATGACTTAACAAAGTTTCGTCAACGCTTCGGCGTGCTTTTTCAATCTGCCGCACTTTTTGATGACATGACAGTTTTGGAAAATGTTTGTTTTCCGCTCTTTGAACATCGCCGTGATTATTCGCACGATAAAGTTTTAAAAATTGCTGAAGAGAAATTAGTCCAGGTCGGTCTAGAGAAAAAGCATTACCAGAAGTTACCCAGTCAGATCAGTGGTGGTATGCAGAAGAGAACAGGACTGGCACGAGCGCTCGCCCTAGATCCAGAAATCCTAATCTACGATGAACCGACCACAGGATTAGATCCCATTTTAACTGAAATGGTTGATAATTTAATTCTAGATACCCATCGTCATCGCGAAGGATTGACCTCCATTATGGTGAGTCATGATTTAGCGGCGGCGTTTCGAATTGCTGACTTTGTCGCGATGTTGGATGGGGGTAAGGTGTTGCTTTACGGAACGCCAGAAGATTTTTATCGAAGTGAGATTGAACTGGTAAAACGGTTTGTCTCTAAGGGAATGAAGACATCATGAATTTGCTGCATTCGGTGGAACTTAAAGTTGGAGCATTAGTACTTGCGGCTGCAGGCCTGGTTGCCTATATGTCGATGCAAATCAGTGACGACCCAAGTTTTATGGGAGCTCCACAAAAATATTGGTTCACAATTCCA
>JAZKJI010000239.1:357-2880 GCA_040384405.1 Bdellovibrionota bacterium | reverse complement strand
TAAACAACGGGGGTCGGTACCCTCAGGAATAGCCGGGTAGTGAAGTAAACGTAAAATTGAATTACCTTCCATGACCATTCCATCGAAATAATCTTTTGGAACTTCTAATGGAATCGTCATTGCTTCAAGCATGGATCGGCCAGCCTCTTCTAACTGAGCATAAAGTTTCGAAAAGTGTTCTTCAAATCCCGGAACTTCACTGTCAGGCCAAATATTTTGCGGATAATATTTTGCCAGACGGTGTGAAGGTGCTACTTCGCGGCCCACGTGCCAAAATTCTTTTAAATCCATCACTTTGGAATCTTTTGCGTGTTCAGTACCGAATGGAGTGTAACCCCGTTGTCCGCCGCCAAGACTGCTGATGAATTGATTTTTCTTTTCTACTGGTAACGCGAATAATTTTTGTAGGTAAGTGTAGGATGTTTTTAAAAGTTCCTGGTCAACGCCGTGGTCTTTTAAAATAATAAAACCATAGTCTTTCATTCCGGAAAAAAGTTGCTCAATGAATTTGTGTCTTTGGGAATCCGTGCCGTGAGTGTAGTCGTGCAAGCTTAAGGTTGGAACTTTACGTAAAGTTTGAGAAGGCGACTTAGTTACAACTTCCATTGAGGTTCTCCCGATAAGTTATAGGCAACTACATACATTGTTCGCTGGTAAAAATCCAATGCAATGATGATATATTAGGCAGCCTTTTCGGAATAACAGGCCGATATCAGAGGAATACTCCAAAGAAGTGACTGATAGGCTCTAATTAATTTTTAGAATTTTGTGAATGAAAACGTTCGATTCTTCGACCGTAAAAAATACATCCCAGTCCCACAACCGCATGATGTGTTCGCGGTTTAAACCCTTATATAATTGCGGGCGAGGATCCAAAGATATCGTTTCTTCCAGAACTTTTTTAAAAAGCGCGGGATGGCCTTTTGGGTTTGGAAAATCCATCTTGATCGATGACATTTGCGTAGTCGCCGATTCTGAATACGAAATCGAGGCCTCAAGTAAAATTTGAGTTTTGCCTTCGGCCCACCCACTGGTTGCTTCAGGTTTACTTTCAACTTCCTTTAAATATGGCTTTATATCCAATACAGGTGTTCCTTCGACGAAATCACCTCCCCAAAGCTCGATCTCATTTCCGGTAATTTGACCTAACCGAACTAATGATAGGCCAATAGGATTGGGACGATGGGGGGAACGGGTAGCAAATAGTCCAATAGATTTACCCTCTAACCGGGGTGGGTGAACTTTCCCGTGAAACGAATAATCTTTTAGGGCATGAAAAACGAAAATGACCCAAACATGGCTAAATGCCATTAGCCCTTCCAAAGAAATTTCGGGTTGGAAACTGGGATCAATTCGCAATACAGAACGGGCCTCTGGCACCAAGCCTGATTGGCGGGGCGTTCCGAATTTTTGTTTGTAACAGGACTCAATGAATCCAATGGGATTAAAGTTCACAGACGAGGTGGTACCGAACATTACCTGGGATGTCATTACCCCTGTTCGTAAAGAAGTTTGTAAGAGTGAAAGACTGTTAATAATCCCGTTGACCGCGGGCTTTGCCATCGTCTACTCCTTAATTGCTAAATCATTGTTTTAACAAAGAAAAAGGCAGGCCCCATGAACTCATTCGCAAAATGTTTCTTGTCCTTATTGATGTTTTTCCAAATTGAAAATGCGTGGGCATTAAAAGTGGGTTTAGTTTTGGATAAAGGGGGCAAGGACGATAAGTCTTTTAACTCGGCCGCCTACCAAGGTGCCATGCGTGCACAAAAGGAATTGGGAATCGAACTTAAATACGTCGAAACTCCTGACAACGCTTCGTTAGAAAATTTCCACCGCCAATTTGCTAAAAAAGATTTTGATCTGATTATCGGTGTTGGTTTTGCCCAACAAGCAGCGGTACAAAAAATCGCCGCTCAAAGTAAAGACAAAAACTTTCTAATTATCGATGCAGAAGTAAAAGCGCCTAATGTAAAATCCGTGATGTTCCGCGAGCACGAAGGATCATTTCTAGTTGGTGCTGCCGCTGCATTAAAATCTACAACTGGTACGGTTGGATTTGTTGGGGGAATGGAAATCCCACTGATAAAAAGATTTGCGGTTGGATACTCTGCCGGTGCTAAAGCGATCAATCCCAAAATCAAAATCATCGAGAATTATGTCGGTGTAACGCCAGATGCTTGGAACAATCCGGCCAAGGCAAAAGAATTGGCGCTATCACAAATCAGTTCAGGCGCTGACGTTATTTTTGCGGCAGCGGGTGCTTCCGGAAATGGGGTGTTTGATGCCGTTGAAGAAAAAAAGAAATTAGCAATCGGTGTAGATAGTAACCAAAATGGATTACGACCAGGATTTATTTTAACTTCAATGGTGAAAAAAGTTGATCAGTCGGTTTTTGATGCCATCAAGGAAGTAAAAGAATCAAAGTTTAAATCCGGAATATCTGAATTGGGTTTAAAGGCCGGTGGAATCGATTACTCTATTGATCAATACAATGAGAAAATCTTGACCGCTGATATTATC
>JAZKJI010000239.1:0-347 GCA_040384405.1 Bdellovibrionota bacterium | reverse complement strand
AAACTAAGTTGACCCAATTAAAGAACGAAATTATTTCCGGCAAGATTAAGGTTCCTGACTTTTACGAGATGAAAAAGTGATCCGAGTCCGCAACGTTTCCCACTTTTACGGGACCTTCAAGGCTTTAGAGACACTAAGTTTTGAAATTCCGGCGGGAACTATTCACGCTTTGGTGGGTGAAAATGGTGCGGGTAAGTCTACGTTAGCAAAGATCATGGCCGGAGCCATCGAACCTTCAGAGGGTTCTGTTGAATTTGATATTAAAAATCCTTCGATCGGAATGATCCATCAGCATTTTGCCCTAGTGGACAATCTAACGGTTCTTGAAAACTGGATGCTATTTACCA
>JAZKJI010000238.1:1385-2060 GCA_040384405.1 Bdellovibrionota bacterium | reverse complement strand
AAGTTTTTCCAGGCACGGCAGTCGACTACGGAAGCTCGAAAGATTTTTACGAGATTCATGGTGGTTTGGTCGAATATTTTTACCACACCATGCAGGCCATTCCGAAACGAACTGGAATAGTACTTGAATTCGGTACTTTAAATAGTCAAACCACATTAGGTTCGCTCGACTCTGTGTACCGAATGAGCCGTGAAAACCAAGGATTTCATTTCGGTTTCACAAATGAAACGTCAAAAAAAGAGAATCAAGAGTTATTCCGGGAAATGTTCTATCCATCCGATATGGGATGGAGGAAAAAAGCCCTGGATGACGGTAAAGCACGTTTAAATGATGTGCTTAAAAACTTTTAATCTCGGTCTCGCAGGTCATCATTTTTTAATTCGTTTTCCAGGTCAGGCGCTTGCTTCCACATAGGGGGTAAGGGATGATAATTAACGCATGGAAAACACAACAAGTATTGTTCAAATTAAAGATGTTCATAAAACTTATCAATTAGGTGAAACCGTTGTTCGTGCCCTCCGCGGCACGAATTTACAAATTAAAAAAGGCGAGTTCACCGCCCTCATCGGAGCATCGGGTTCCGGTAAAACCACATTGTTGAATTTGATTGGTTGTTTGGATGATGTCGATCAAGGTGACATCCTAATTGACGGAAGTAATACACGCTCATTAAAC
>JAZKJI010000238.1:0-1375 GCA_040384405.1 Bdellovibrionota bacterium | reverse complement strand
CGGAATCAGAAAATTGGTTTCATTTTTCAATCTTTCAATCTGATTCCAGTTTTAAATGTTTTTGAAAATGTAGAAATGCCATTAACTTTGCAATTGAATCTTTCACAGAAAGATCGCGAAGCCCGCGTTTATCAAGCGCTCAAAGACGTGGGCTTGGAAGATTTTCCTAAGCACAGTGTTGAAAAGCTTTCCGGTGGACAAAGACAAAGGGTAGCAATTGCTAGGGCACTAGTGACCCATCCATCTTTGATTCTTGCTGACGAGCCTACCGCGAACTTAGATTCTAATACCGCGCACATGATTATTGATTTGTTAATGAAGTTGAATCAGGAACGTAAGGTTACTTTTTTCTTTTGTTCTCACGATGAAAAACTAATTGGGCGGGTGGGACGCGTTGTTCGCATACGGGACGGAGTGATCGAGAATGCAAATTGATCTTTCGTGGAAAGTAGCTACTAAAAACCTTCTTAGGAATCAGCGAAGATCCCTGTCGACGGCTATGGCGTTGATATCGGGATTGATCGGAATGGTTTTATTATCTGCCTACGTATTCCGGGTCCACAAAGGTTTGGAAGTATCCACAGTTTACATCAATCACAAAGGCCACGTAGCACTTTTCAAAAAAGACAGCTTAAGTAGTTATTACACCCGGCCTTCAAAGTTCATGTTAGTGGGCGAAGAAAAAGCCCAGGCAATTACTTTGCTACGCGACTTTGACAAGGAAATTGAATTTACCGGTGAATACATGTCGGGGCAGGGTTTACTGTCTAATGGTGAAAAGTCGATTCCCTTTGCGGGTCTTGGTGTCGAGCCCAAAGTTTACTATCAAGTTGCATCTAATCCGCAAATTACGGTTTGGGCGAAAGATTGGGTGCATGGAAGATTCTTATCCTCTGCGAAAATGTTTTCTGAAAATCCTAACAGCGTATCTATCACTCCGAATGTCGCTGAACTTATCGGAAGAAAAGTTCCATTCGATAATTTATCTGAAGATCAACGAAGTGTTCAGCTGGCCGGCCAAAGTGTATTCGGAGATCTAAATGCGGTGGACGCTGATCTTGGCCCTATCCATTCCACGGGCGTAGCAATGGCAGAAGACAGCAGCATCATTGTAGGTCTTTCGCGCCTACAGGAACTTTATGCCAGTGATGGTATTCAATACCTAGCTGTATTTTTAAAGCAGGGTAGCGACACCAGCGGCGTTTACAAAAAAATAAAAAGAATCATCGCAGATCAAAATTTAAATCTGGAAGTATATCCTTATTACGATGCGGTTTGGGGTGCCTATTACCGAGGATCGATGAGTTTCCTCATGGTAATGGGTGGATTTTTCATGGTGTTGATTTGTGCGGGCGTTGCACTTTCAATTATTAAT
>JAZKJI010000237.1:1970-8899 GCA_040384405.1 Bdellovibrionota bacterium | reverse complement strand
GGACCCTTACCATGGTCCAGGTCAGGCCCATGGTCTGAGCTTTTCGGTACGTAAGGGAGTCAGAAAGCCACCCTCACTGGTGAATATTTTTAAGGAGCTGGAATCTGATTTAGGAATTCCACCATCAAAAGATGGATTCTTGGAACCCTGGGCCGAACATGGAGTTTTATTGTTGAACAGTGTTTTGACCGTTGAAGATGGTAAGCCTGGCTCGCACCAAGGAAAAGGCTGGGAAACCTTCACTGATAAAGTCATTGAACACTTAAATAACGAAGCCGACGCAATTGCCTTTATTCTATGGGGTTCTTACGCACAGAAAAAAGGAAGTTTCATCGACCGGAAAAAACATTTAGTGATTCAGTCCGTTCATCCTTCGCCGCTTTCATCCCATCGCGGTTTTTTTGGCAGCAAACCATTTTCAAAAGTTAATAAGTATCTGCAATCAAAAGGGAAAAATCCGATTGATTGGACTCTTCCTACTTGACGTAAGCCTACACAAAATTATCAATATAGGTGGATGTATCCATAACGAGGAGGATTTGTGTTTAAGTCTGCATTGGTATTTTTGGGTCTTTTTACCACGAGCTTGGCATTTGCCGAGAAAACTTTTGTCTATTGTTCCGAGGGAAGTCCAAGCACTTTTAATCCTCATATCGCTTCTGACGGAACAACATTCAATGCTAGTTCCCATCCTATCTACGACACTTTGATTAAATTCAAACAAGGGTCTGTCGATATCGAACCGGGGTTAGCAGAATCTTGGAAAGTTGATAAAGCGGGAACGAAGTACACTTTCAAATTACGTAAAGGAGTAAAGTTTCACTCGAATGCGCTTTTTACTCCGACTCGTGATTTCAATGCGGACGACGTGGTTTATTCTTTCGAAGTTCAGAAAGATACAAAACATCCTTTAGCCATTAAAAACGGAAACTACGAATACTTTAAAGGTATGGAAATGGATAAGGTCGTAAAAGACATTAAAAAAGTCGACGACTATACGGTTGAATTTAATCTGACTCATCCGGAAGCTCCGTTCTTGGCAAATATCGCGATGGATTTTGCTTCTATTCTTTCAAAAGAATATGCGGAGTCTTTGGTTAAATCCGGAAAAGGTTTAGATACATTAAATATCCAACCAATCGGTACGGGACCATTCGTATTTAAATCTTACCAAAAAGATACGATCATTCGTTACACATCCAACCCATCTTATTGGGGTGGTAAAACAAAAATTGATAATTTAATTTTTTCAATTACTCCGGATGCAAGTGTTCGATTCCAAAAACTAAAAGCAGGCGAGTGTCACTTTATCGCTGATCCAGCGCCAGCGGATTTGGAAAATATCGCAAAAGTAAAAGGCATTAAACTGGTGGACCGCGAAGGTCTTAACGTCGGTTACTTAGCAATGAATACCGAGAAAAAACCATTTGATAACGTAAAAGTTCGCCAAGCGGTTAACCATGCATTAAATCGCAAATCTTATATGTCAGCGATTTACATGGGCCGTGCGGTTGTCGCAAAAAATCCGATGCCTCCGGGTATCTGGGGATACAATGACGCCGTTAAAGATTACGAATACAATCCTGAAAAATCTAAACAGCTTTTAAAAGAAGCTGGTTTACCAGACGGATTTACGACAGAACTTTGGGCAATGCCAATTTCCCGTCCATACAATCCATCAGGAAAAAAACTTGCGGAACTTATGCAAGCTGACTTAGCAAAAGTTGGAATCAAAGTAACGATCCAAAGTTTTGATTGGCCAATCTATTTAGAAAAAGCACGCAAAGGCGAGCACACAATGATCCAAATGGGTTGGACAGGTGATAACGGTGATCCTGATAACTTCCTTCACATCTTGTTAAGTTGTGCCGGAGTTAAAGCAGGCAGTAACAATGCCCGCTGGTGTAACAAGTCGTATGACGACCTGGTTATAAAAGCGAAACAAGTGACCGAGAAAAACAAAAGAAGTGATCTTTATAAACAAGCGCAAGTTGTATTTAAAGACCAAGCTCCTTGGGTTACCGTTGCTCACGCAAAAACTTTCCGTGCAATGTCTGATAAGGTTAGTGGATATATGATCCACCCTTTCGGTGGAGATATATTTGATAAAGTTGATATTAAGTAGAGTTGCTTTACTTGCGATTACTTTAGTAGGCGCAAGTTTAATCAGCTTTTTTCTAATTCGATTAGTGCCGGGCGACCCGGTTACTAATCTTTTAGGGGAACGAGGCGGAACTGAAGAGCGCATTTTAGAAATGCGCCAACGCTTTGGTTTAGATAAACCTTTATACATTCAATATTTTAAATTTCTAGAAAGTGCTGTGCACGGGGATTTGGGCGAATCAATCGTATCCAAACGCCCAGTCAGCGAAGAGTTCTTAAGCCGTTTCCCTGCAACTTTAGAATTAGGTCTTGCCGCCCTTTTCTGGGCAACCCTACTGGGAATTCCTTTAGGAATAATGGCGGCAGTCCGGCGAAACTCGGTATGGGATTATGGGGTGATGGGTTTATCCCTCGTCGGATATTCAATGCCCATCTTTTGGTGGGGATTACTTTTAATATTATTATTTTCGGTCAACTTGGGATGGCTTCCGGTCTCGGGAAGAATTGATATCATGTACGACATTCCGGTTAAGTCAGGATTTCTATTATTGGACACTTGGCACTCTGAAGAGGGAAGAGTCGCTTTCAAAAGCGCATTCCGCCATTTGGTTTTACCGGCTATTGTATTAGGCACGATTCCACTGGCAGTACTTGCCCGAATGACTCGTGCGAGTTTGCTAGAAGTGTTAAACGAAGACTACGTTCGTGCGGCCCGTGCAAAAGGGCTTAACGAAAATATGGTTATTTACAAACATGCATTAAGAAATGCATTGGTTCCTATTATTACCATTCTTGGAATTTTGGTCGCCTCCATCATGACGGGTGCCGTGTTAACTGAAACTATTTTTTCTTGGCCCGGCGTTGGTCGTTGGTTAGTGAAAAGTATCGAGGCACGTGATTACCCGGTTATTCAAGGTGGAATTCTTTATACTTCATTTGGGGTCGTCGTAATTAATTTAATGGTCGACATCATCTACACTTTTGTTAACCCAAGACTAAGGAGACGCGCGTGAAATTAAACCGCGGATCTTTAATTGGTGTAGGGTTAGTTTCATTTTTTATTATCATTGCGGTTTTATCACCCTTAATTGCACCCCACGCCTATGACCAAATATTTGAAGGAGCACTAAAGCTTCCGGCATTTTGGCAAGAAGGCGGAAGTCGCGCATTTTTATTAGGAACAGATGACTTAGGCCGCGATCTTTTATCCAGATTAATTTACGGAGCGCCCGTATCGTTGGGGATTGGTTTTGCCGTAGTTATTTTTGCAACGATCATCGGAACTTTTTTAGGATTACTAGCGGGAACACTTCGCGGTTGGGTTGATGTCGTACTTTCACGGTTAATGGACATTATTTTGGCTTTACCTTCGATGTTAATGGCGATCGTCGTAATTGCGATTTTAGGACCATCCGTAAAAAATACGGTTCTTGCGGTGGGAATAGTTTCCATCCCGCAAATTTTCCGGGTCATTCGCGCAACTGCACTAGTTGAAATGAGCAAAAACTATGTCGTTGCTATTCAAACTTTCGGTGGCAGTTGGTGGCGGGTCGCGATCAGAAACGTCTTACCTAATTGTGTGGCACCTTTAATTGTTCAAGCCACGTTAGGATTAAGTGATGCGATTTTAAATGCGGCAGCCCTTGGGTTTTTGGGATTGGGCGCGCAACCCCCTTTGCCAGAGTGGGGAACGATGCTTTCAGATGCTCGTTCATTTATTGAATCATCCCCTTGGATGGTAACACTGCCGGGACTTTGTATTTTGTTAGTTGTGATTGGATTTAATTTGTTGGGTGATGCTTTAAGGGATCACTTGGATCCGCGGCTTAAACGGTAAGGTTGACTGAGGAACTCGAAATCCCAGTCAGGAGATTAAATGGCTATTTTGGAAATTAAAAATCTATCCGTTGAATTTTCCACAACCAAAGGACCGCTTTATGCTTTGTCGCGTGTAAATCTTGAAGTGGGTCCTGGCGAGAGCGTTGGACTAGTCGGCGAATCTGGTTCCGGGAAAAGCGTTACAAGTTTAGCCGTGATGCAAATACTTGCTAACAATAGCCGTATTACCGAAGGCGAAATATTTTTTGAAGGCCGCGATATTTTAAAGATGCGGGCTCGTGAACTGCGTGCTCTTCGTGGTGCACAAGTATCAATGATTTTTCAAGACCCTTTGGCCAGTCTTAATCCTTCCTTTACCGTCGAGAACCAACTTTCTGAAGTATTGAGGATTCATACCGACCTTTCGGGGCAATCTTTGCGGGATAAAGTTTTAGAGAATTTAAATATGGTTGGAATTCCTGATCCCCAATCCAGATTAAATATTTATCCGCATCAGTTATCAGGTGGACTTGCGCAAAGGGTGATGATTGCGATGGCAATGGCGTGTTCGCCAAAGCTGTTAATTGCTGACGAACCTACGACGGCCCTTGATGTCACTATACAAGCCCAAATTCTTTCTTTGCTTCGAAAACTGCAAAGGGAAAAAGGGCTTTCGTTACTGTTAATTTCCCATGATATTGGGGTTATTTCACAAAATACCAAGCGAATGTACGTCATGTATGCGGGGGAAATTGTGGAAACAGGATTAACTTCCGAAGTGATTACGCGTCCCCATCATCCCTACACCGAAGCATTATTGGAATGTTTGCCTTCAAAACATGTTTCCATCGATCCTGATTTTAAAATTCCATCTATTCCGGGAATGGTTCCTTCGCTTTTCGCAAAAGCACAGTGCTGCCGTTTTTCTGATCGTTGTTTTAAAGTCCAAGAAAAATGCCGGCAAGAAATTCCGGCATTTGAAAATAAAGTAAGATGTTTTTTTCCAGAAAATTTGACTGGCGAGCCAGGTTTAGTTGCCCGGCCCGAAGTTCCTAAAGACGGCCCTTTAATAAAGTCTCCGACAGACCTTTAGTTAAATGTGCTCCGATACAAAACTCTCCCCACTCGGTTGGGAATCCCAGGAAATTAGCATAGGGTAATGGTAACTTTTCTCCGACACCAATGCCCATCATTTTTCCCCAAGCCAAGTCATAACAAGAACCCATGTGGGCACCCGCTACTTTGATTGCAGAAGTATCATATTTTTTTCCGTCTAATAAACTTACTGTTGAGCCGACCTGGTAAAGTCCACGCTTGCTCATTTGGGCAACGTCGTGAAAGCGGTCTTTTTCTTTAGCCGTATGACCGATATCCATGTATTCGCCCCAGCCTTTTAAAATCAACGCCATCTTTTGCGCACTTCCCACTGACTTTGCCACTCCATCGCATTCTGATCCGCAATTAAAAACGGTAAGTGTACGGAAAATCATTTCTGTATATAAACGCCGGGTTTCATTCGTGCCTGGTGGGTAATCAATTAATCCACCACCGCGCATGCGCCAGTAAACGCCCCCTAAAAACCAAGTCATCAATTTTCTTTCCGCATCGGTGATTGACGGATAGGGAAGTGCGTTTCGTTTTCTTCCGGAAGCTTCTGCGGCTTTCTTATCGGCGGCGGCTTGAGTCTTTCCATCGTTATCCATGGCTGCTAATTTATTTTTTAAATTTAATGTAGCCGCGCTGATCTTTTCAAGTTTGGCAGACCATTGTGATTTTGCATCGTCGGTTGAAAAACAAGCTCCGCCGGTGACCGCCGTTGCGGCACTAGTTAGGGCAGTGCCAGCTTTTTCTAAACCATCATTTAACGGGGCAAATCTCATTTTGCGGATGATGTTTTTTAACTCGTTAACAACTGCCGCATCGGTTATGAAGCTTGGATAGGAAATGTGGCTCAGTGGCTCGCCAATCGTTTTAATCATCCCTTCGATATTTTTTAAATCATCTTCAATCACGGCACCCGGTGTTTGGGATAACACAAACTTTTGTGGATTACTTACCAGTTCACAAGCGGTAGTTAAATTTGTTAGAGCGGAGGCAAAAGTATTTTGCTGGTTAATGCACGCGGTGCTAACGGTTGGTGCCGGAAGTTGTGCGGCCGTCGTAAGCTCTGCACACCAAGAAGTTGCAGTTGCTGCCGGTAAATTTTTATCGATAATGCCTTGAAGTAAAGAATAGATGTCTTTATCCATGGTGTGATTAACGGGTGGAAGACTAAACTTTATTAAGTTAGAAAGTGCGCTTTGGGGAACGTTGATCGTTGTATCCGGAAACAACTTTTTTAGATCTGACCTGGTGTTTAACTCAGGAGTCTTAAACTCGTAGGCGCGAAATGAAACATTTTGGGAAAACGCAGGTAAAGAAAGAATAGTAGTTAATAACCCTGTAAGCATTAGGGGGAACATCATGAAAGGCCTCCGGCTTTATTTTACCGGGGCCTATTTCAGCAGTTCAAGAAGCTTTTTGTTTTTATCTTGTTTAGCTAGTTCTAATGGAGTCTGGCCTTTTTTGTTTTTGATTTTCTTGCTCGCTCCGCCATTTATCAGGACCTGAGCCAATGCGGGTTTTACATTGATGACCGCAAGGTGAAGTGCGGTATTGCCTTCTGGATCTTGAGAATCAAGATTTAGCTTTTTGGAGTCCACAAGAACTTCCATCACGTCTTTATTATCACTGTGAATGGCAAGATCTAAATAACTGCGACCTCGGTTATCGCGATAATTAGGATCTAATTTTAAAGCTAAAAGTGGAACTAGAACTTCCGCGTGATCTTCATACAACGAGCGCTCGATAGGATTAACGCCTTCTGCATCTTTGATGTCAGCAGAAGTAATATTATTCTTAGAGATTAACTCTTTTAATCGATCGGCGTTGTTTTCTTCAATAGCCTTATTTAGTGCTTTAAACTCTGCCGCTGGTAATGATGCCGCTAAGGTTGTTGAAGTGGTTGT
>JAZKJI010000237.1:866-1835 GCA_040384405.1 Bdellovibrionota bacterium | reverse complement strand
CGGCAACCGTTTGTTTAGATGCCCATACCGCTAAATTCCCCAAATGGAAAACGATTACAGATAGGAAAAATATTAATCCTAAACTTCGGCGCAGACTTCGTTTTGTAGAGTTACCCATAATTCATTATCCTTGTGGTTGTGCTAGGATCAGTTCGAACTTGGATTCTTTATCAACAGACATAAAATCGTTTTTATCAGTTGCGCGGTAACCTTGAAGTGGCTTTGGGCCACCCATTTCAGCAAGAAGTTTAGAAATAATTCTTTCGCGGATAGAACGGATATCAACTTTTTGGGAAGCATTATCGTATTTAAAAAACATTGCAAAGAATCTCGTATCAGTTTGTCCTCGAGCATAGCCCGCGATGTTTAAACGATTATCAACGGCACCAGGCCCAAGCGTTCCAGTTTTAAATACTACGGCACTGTCTTGATCGCCGCTACCGGTGTAAGTAGCTTGGTTAACTCCGGCGATTGGCATTACGTCCATCATTCCAAGATTAGCTTTACCTAGATAAGTTTTTTGTGCTTCGGTAAGAACAATTGCATTTAAATCAGTGCCCAAAGCCTTCATGGTTTTAATAACTGCCTCGCAAGTTGCAAAGTTATCTTCACGGTGGGCCAAATCAACGTCATTATCTTTATCTAATCCAGAACCAGTAACCATTTTAAGTTGAGCAGAAGTAAATCCCAACTTTTCGTTGTACCACTGAAGCATCGCTGGAATTCCGCCTGCGATACGAGCCATTTGATCAGCGATATAATTATTAGAGAAGTTATTCATATCCTTTAAGTAACGAAAAAGCGGAGCAGACTTCATGACGAAAGTTTTTACCGCTGCAGCTTTATTAAAGCTGTCTTTAGCTAGATGAGAAATCGACGCCGCACGCATAGTAATAGCGGCTAATGATGGAAGAGTAATTCCTTTGGCAGCAGCGGAAGGAGTATGATTTTGTAAGTCTTGCGGATTAG
>JAZKJI010000237.1:0-856 GCA_040384405.1 Bdellovibrionota bacterium | reverse complement strand
CGTTGTAGTGCTTCCAGCTGCACCACAGGTAGTTCCTTTGGCAGCAGCGGCAGCTAAAGTCTCTTTATAAAGCTCGTTACCATTTACGATAACTGAACCCTTGGCGCGTTTCGCCGAGTACTGAGACCAAGTATTGGTATTTAATAGGAGAGTTAAAGAGCGTTGAGTATCCGCTAATGTTACCGGATCAAATTTATATGCATCGATATCATCAGCCGGAGAAGATCCTTCACGAACCTTAGTAAAGGTGCGAAGACCTTCGTCAAAGGTAACTTTAGTTAAAGTTTTGATACCTTGTTTGTTAAGTTCAGCGATCATAAAAAATACTTTATCGTAAGTAAAATAAGGATCGTCACTACCTTGGATATGAATAGCGGCGGCACCAGTTGCAGGATTAAATTCAGTCACATAAATAGTAGTTTCAAAGCGATGAAAAGCGCCAAGTTTAGCAACTGCGAAATAAGTAGTGAACACTTTAGAAACGGAAGCAATTGGAACAAGTTTGTCAGCATTGTGACCAGTTATTTCAGGAGAGTTTACAGAAGACTCGCAATATGAATGCTTTCCTAATCCAATTGCCAAAGCCGCACTACGCTCTTTAACAAATTGAGCAAAGTTAACTGCATGAGCAAGTTGACCTATTAATAAGGTGGTAGCAAGTAGCGGAAGCACCAGCAGTTTCTTCATATAGGGTCTCCTGAAATAAGTAATTCCAGGTAGAGCACTTACAATTCCTACTCCACTTGGTTTCCACTTAATTTCGTCCTCACCCCATTATTCTGTTTAAAAATGAGACAGTGGGACTTTATGCGCGGCCCGTTTTTGCGATTTTTGGGAGAGGGCTTTCGCGCGGGAG
>JAZKJI010000236.1:0-9192 GCA_040384405.1 Bdellovibrionota bacterium | reverse complement strand
AAATTCGGATTCAAATTCGATTTAAAACAAAAAGCCTCGGATCTCCATCTGGCAGATAAACAACGATTGGAAATTTTTAATCAATTGTCCCAGGAAAAGAACATAATAATTCTTGATGAACCTACCGCAGTACTTTCACCGCAAGAAATAAAAAAGTTGTTGGAACAATTAAAGCAATTAAGGGACGAGGGCCGCACCTTAATTTTGATAACTCACAAATTAAAAGAAGTCCTTTCGGTTTGTGACGGAGTGACCGTCTTACGAAAAGGCCAGCATGTCTGGACGGGCCCCAATAAAAATCTTAACTTGCAATCGCTGGCAGAAATGATGATTGGGCGGGCGATTAATTTTGATCGTCGAGATGTTAACTTAGGATCTCTTAAAGTAAGCTCTGAGCAACCATTGTTAGAGTTCTCTAATTTGTGTCTGGAAAAAAACGGGCAAGTCAGTCTTAAAGACTTTTGTTTAAAAGTCCATCCGGGTGAGATTGTGGGAATTGTTGGTATCGAGGGGAATGGCCAGGAAAGTTTGATTGATTTCTTATGTGATCAGAGAAATGAAACCAGAAAGTCCGGTGGAGATTGGATTTTTTCTGGCAAGCCTTCTCCTGCCTATCAGTCACTTCGCCAATTAGGTTGGGGCGTTTTACCGGAAGACAGATCGCGGGACGGTTATTTGTTGCATGGAACTTTATTAGAAAGTTTATTTCTGGGTCACAGGTTTTCATCGCTGTTTTCCCGTGTGCCATGGAAAAAAGGCCGGTCCAAATTAGAGGAGCTTGTTAAAAAGTATGAAATCAGGCATCCGGGTCTTCACGTTGCTGGAAAAAATTTGTCTGGCGGAAATCAGCAAAAGTTCGTAGTTGCTCGTGAACTTTCTGGTGAGCCAAGTGTTATTTTAGCATTACACCCCAGTCGCGGTGTTGATATTGGAAGTCAGGAATTTATTCACGAAGAACTTTTAAAAGCAGTCGAGCGCGGGGCAGGAGTACTAGTTATATCCTCTGAATTGGATGAAGTTTTAAAATTATCTGATCGCATAGTTGTGTTGTATAAAGGCCAAGTTCAGGGCGAATTAAAGAGATCACAATTTAATGAAGATGATATCGGTAATTGGATGGTCGGAGGTGCGCATTGAGAACACTTCTGAGTGTTGCCTTTGCTTTTAGTATAGTTTGTTTAATTTGTTTGGTGTTCGGCGAAAACCCATTCCTCGTTTTTAAAATTGTCGGTACCAGCTTTTTAACTTCGAAATATGATCTCGGTTTAACCCTTTACTATACAACTTGCTTTATTTTTACGGGATTGGCCGTAGCAATTCCGCTACGGGCAGGGCTGTTTAATATTGGTGGCGAAGGGCAGTTGACCATTGGCACATTTGTCACGGCGGCTTTGGGTGCATATTTCTCTCGCCACGCCAATGAAGCCGGCTTTCATCATTACCTTCTTTTGTTAATTGTAGGTCCTTTAACCGGAGCTTTGTTTGGATTTATCGCGGGATTTTTAAAAGCAGCCCGGGGCGCCCACGAAGTAATCGTAACCATGATGTTAAATTTCATCGCGGCGGGAATTGCGAGCTACGGTACATTACGATTCTTTCAAAATTCCGATTCACAAAGTCCCGAGACTTCAGTTATCACTGCACCTTTTCAATTTATTTCTTTTGGTGAAACACCGGCAAGCCCGGCTTTTATCTTAGCTATTTTAAGTGTGCTTGCCATGTGGTGGTTAATGAAAGAAACCGTTTTAGGTTTCGATGCAAAAGTAATTGCATGGGGTGGCAGGCTAGCCGCTCGTAACGGAGTTCCCGAGGGAAAGGTAATTACAATTTTATTAACCTTAGGTGGATTTTTCGCCGGAGCCGTTGGATGGGCCGAAGCTTTAGGAAATGCCCATCAATTCCGTTTGGGTTTTTCTGCTGATTACGGATTTATGGGAATTGCGGTAGCGCTTCTTGCCGGCCCAAGGATCTGGACGCTAATTCCATCGGCATTCTTTTTTGCCATTCTTCATAAAGGTGCTGCTGATTTGGATATGGAAACGCAAGTCTTCAACCGGGATTTTTCTAAAATATTACAGGCCGTATTTATTATTTCGTTATCAGCACCGGCATTGTGGCAATGGTTAAAGCCAAGGTTAAAAATGAAGGGGGCAGCTAATGGATGAGTTATTTTGGTCAAGCTTAAGGCTTGCTACTCCGTTAGTATTTGCTGCCTTGGCGGGATTACTTTCTGAACGCGCGGGAGTCGTTAATTTAGCTCTTGAGGGATTTTTGTTAGTCGGTGCCTTCGTTGGTGCAAGTACGGCATTTATGACGGGTTCAATGTTAGAGGCTTGGGTATTTGCCAGTATTGCGGGAGTCTTACTTTCAACGGTATTTGCTTTTCTAATTGTTACATTAAAGGGATCTCCCGTCATCATCGCCACTGCCATTAATCTATTGGTGTTTGGTCTAATTCCACTAACTTCAAAATATCTTTTTAATTCCACGGGCTCTACTCCGGTAGTTCCGATGGAATTAAGACTACAAAATTTTCCGATGATATTAATGGTGGGCGTAACGTTAGCAATTTATCTTTACGGAAGATTTACGTTAAGGGGCCTTTACTGGCGCACTGCCGGGGAGTCGGCGTTTAGTTTAGAAGCCGCCGGAATTTCGGTTAATAAAACCAGATTTATTCATTTGATGCTTGCCGGCCTAGTAGCGTCTTGGGGTGGGGTATCTTTGAGTTTATTTTTATCGTCGTCGTACTCGCCACTAATGTCAGGTGGTCGCGGATTTATCGCATTGGCGGCGTTGATATTAGGCCGGTGGAAACCTTGGTTAGTATTTGCAAGTTGTTTGCTATTCGGATTTTTCGAAGCACTACAAATGCGGTTGCAAGGGCTAGAGCAAATTCAAGTACCGCTACAAATGGTTCAAATTCTTCCGTACGTGTTGACGATTTTAGTTTTGATTGCGTTTAAAGATCAGAAGTCAGCACCACAGGAATTAACTAAAGTTACTACTTAGTTTTAATACAAAGGGTAACGGCGACGTAGACGTTATCTTTGATTAAAACACTTAGCTTAAAGTTATTTATGTCTAGGTTGGGCCAAGGAATATTCACCAATTTCCAAGAGTCAGTTGATGACGGTTCGAATTCAACTGCGTGCAGATTATTTTTGATGCCTTCACCCATACTTTTGCAGGTGGCTTCTTTTAAAGTCCAAAGTTTAAAAAAAGCAGTCACTGCTTTTTTATCTGCCAAATTATTGATCGATTTTGATTCTTGGGGCGAAAAATATCTGGACCCTACTTTTAAACAACGTGCCTTATCCCAATCTTCCTCTTGGGTTTCGATGTCGACACCGATTCGACCCTTGGTTGTTACCGCTAATGCGATAAATGGCCCCGAATGGGAAACGTTGGAATAAACATCTAAGCTTTTTAATTCAGTAGTGAGTTCCGTTAGGGTAGGATTAATCCATTTATTTTTTTGTTCGATTTCCCAGGGTCGCCGATCTGATTTTAACTGGGGGACCGAGTCAAACTTTCTTAGCCAACAAACTCCGTCGTTTTGTCCTTTGAGATGCAGTTCCCAACTGGACTGCCATTGACTTTCGGTTTCGCAGAAAGCGATATTCATAGGTAAAGTCTATGGCACGAACAACAACTCAAGTCTATCTGGATATGAATGCACTCACTCAGCCTCGCGTAACGGGTATTGGGAAGTACTGCATTGAACTTCATCACGGATTAAAAAGCTTGATTGGAATTTCAAAAACCGTAGATCTTCACCCAACCATAAAATTTTCGCGTCTAAAACACATTGGCCGGGTGCATGCCCGGATTGACGAAACCCCTACGGTTTTTGGAATTTCCAGTTTGTTGCATAATGAGCCGCAAGTTTATCACGGTCTTGATTTCAGGGTACCGGTTTCCACAAAAGCAAAGAAAGTGGTAACGATTCATGATTTGATTTCTTTTGAACAAGTTTTTAACGAAGTTAATTTTGTCGAAGAAGCAAAACGTAATTTTGAAGACATGTTATTTAAATGTGTTCCTGACCACTTCATATGTATATCAAAAGCCACCCAGGAAAAATTCGCATTCCATTACCCAGAGCTTGCGAAAAATTCGACGGTTGTTTATTTAGGTTGCGACCACCAAGTGGTTTTACAAGAGGGTGAAAATCCGGGTCCCGCTGGAGTCGCATTACCAGCCCGATACATCTTATTTTTAGGCACATTAGAAGAGCGAAAAAATCCGGCAATGGTTATAAAGGCATTTTCCAAGCTGGCTTCTAGATTTCCTGATTTGCATTTGGTCCTAGCGGGATCGATCGGCTTTAAGGGTAAAGAAACTTTAAGAGATATGGGTTTTTCGCCCTACAAGGACCGCATACATCACTTAAGTTACGTTACTGATAGCTTGGTTGATACACTTTACCGAAATGCCGAGGCATTCGTGTTTCCTTCTTTACTGGAAGGTTTTGGGCTTCCAATATTGGAAGCGATGAAACGGGGATGTCCCGTTGTTACTTCAAAAGGTGGCGCCACCGAAGAGGTCTCTGGCGATGCTGCTACACTTGTTGATCCGACAAACGAAAATGAAGTTACCGAAGCAGTTTTTGAATTACTGACTAAATCTGATTTACGCCAAGATTTAATCAGCCATGGTTGGAATCGTTCACAGAAATTTACCTGGCAAGAAACGGCCGAGCAAACGCTGGCCGTTTATCAAAAATTAGTTAAATAATATTATAAGTTCTTGTTGATGAATTGGGACGAAAGCCACTCGTAAAAAGAGCAATCATTAAACGAAGGCATACACGCCATTTTAAGTTTAATCTTTGGCAGATCAAACGGTAGTTCGTGAATTCGTAAACCCATTTGCGGAGCCCACATCTGAGCAATTCGTCGAGGTAATATACACATCAGTGTGCCCTCTTGAAGCATCAACAGTGCACTCATCGGAGAATGAATTTTGAACTGAACTTGTCGGAATAAATTGTTTCGTTCCAATGGCCGGTCAATTTCAATTCGGTACGGACTTAGTCCATGGACCTCGATATGAGGAACGGAAACCAAGTTTTCCATCGAAAGCTGGGTGTCGCTAAACGGAGCTTTCGTAATTATGACGTAGTCATCTGTGAACAGATCTTGAATTTTATTTCGGCCCGCATCCAAATTTTCTGTCGTAAAAGCCAAATCAGTTTCAAACTTTTGGACTTCTCCGCGAGGCCCATCAATATGGGACTTCAAACGAATCTTTACGTTCGGAGCCTCTTTGGCCAGAAAGGAATGCAACTTAGGAAGGAAAACTAACTGTGAGTAAGCATCCATTTCAACTTTTAAAGCCAGATCCTTAGTTAAAGGATTGAATTCCTTTTCCGTTAAGGCACTTTCAATTTCTGTCAGAACATTTTTAAAGCGAAGTGAAAGCTCCATCGCACGAGGGGTAGGTCTAATACCGCCAGATTCGCGTATAAACAATTCATCATTTAATGATGTGCGTAATTTCGATAGGGCAGCGCTAACCGCTGGTTGGCTTAAGCCGACTTTTTTGCCCGCTCTTGTTACATTGCGCTCTGACATCAGAGCATCAAAAATGATGAGAAGGTTGAGATCCACATTTCTCCAGGACATGACGTTTTTTTCTTTAGCTGTAATCATACAAACCCCTTATGACACTAATTGGAATTCAACTTAAACAGCAAGGTGTTTAAGTAAAATCCCGCAAAAATGCACTGTTACAAATCCTAATGTTTACTTTAGATTTTCTGCTCCACTGAGCGGGGAAAATTCCCAAATCCCACAACTTAAGATTTCTTAAGCGATGCGAAATAGGTCTGCCATAAACAAAAATTAATTACGTTTAATTAAAAATCTTATTTTAAATCGATTGTTCGATTATCCCCCCGGATACGAGATTATCTTTTCAAGAAACTGGCCAAAGAAAAAACCATCGGGAAGCTCGTAAAACTTAAAAGAACACGTAAAACCGTCAGCTTTTCTTCACATGTCGAAATAGCATTCAATAACTTTCAATTTGAATTCTCGATATGAAACGAAAAAACTCAGCCTTTTTAGAAGCTGAGTTTTGTAACGTATTGAAATGATAGGAAGTTGGATTTTCCCCTATATAGTAGAGGTTTAAGAATATTTGCGAAGTAGGCCTACAACCCGTCCCTGTAAGCTGACTTGGAAGGGTGAATACCACATGGAATCCAATTCCCTGTTGGAAGGACGCAATTCTACACGGCGATCGACATCATTTTTAGGATGATAGAAAATCCGCTTAACCGTTGCTTCACTGTCTATAGTAGCAACGACTAAATCACCGTCCCTAGCTGCAGACACTTTTTCTACGATAATTGTATCACCATCGTGAATGCCTTCATCCACCATGGATTGACCTTCTACCAAGAGAGCAAAAGTTTTGTCGGCGTGTTTCACTAAGTTAATAGGCACCGTTACTGATTCCTCATGGTAAATGCGTTCTAATGGTAAACCGGCTGCGGTCATTCCTAAAAGGGGTACCGACAGAGCCTCCACTGATTTCTGGAGGAGTCCTGCAGCAGGAGACTCTGTGGTCGAAAACCTATCTTGATAAAATTCATTGGGGCTATGAAGAACCTGGAGAGCCCGCTTTTGGTTGGCTTCCAGGGATATGTAGCCCTTACGACTAAGTTGCTTCAAATAATTCTGAATTGAATTGTAGGAAGCAAAACCAAAGTGATCTTTGATTTCTTGGTAGGACGGGGAGTACCCGTTTGAGCTAAAAAATCCGCAGATAAATTCGCACACCAATTTTTCCTTAGGAGTCAGTGGCAAGACTGAACGGGGCGAATGTTTATCTGCTGATCCCTCGACCGCATGCAGCCCATTCCGTTTTTGGAGGGGCGATGTGGTTGGGCTGGATTTAGCCGAGGCGCTCTTTTTTTCTGGGGGACTATTTTTCTTCTTCATAACTTACATATAACTTACAGTGTAAACGATATGTAAGTCAAGCGCCTGGTCTAGGTGGTCCAGTTAAAAATGACACTCTTTATGAACGAATTTGCATTCGTGCTCGTAAATCGCGCTTTCAGAGGATGAGGGCATCCTAAATTCTTCTGCTTGCACCACGCCGGGCGGCACCATGCTGCAATTTTGAAAGAAAAATAACAGAACGAGGGGGTTAATCACAAACATTAACCAGTAGCTCATGGTGGCTCTTCTCTCCATAAACACTCCTCTTTTTTTGTCGGTTTTCTTGGCAAACCTAGCTTCTATTTTACCGGAACAAAGGCTTGGGACCTAAGACTCGAAGCCCAGATTCTCGAAGTAAGACGAAAAATGTTGGTTTTTTCATAGGGGAGAGCGGTAAATTAATAACAATCCTTAGGAGTATTTCTTTTTGCGACAAATGGTAAGTTTCTTTTTTTTCATAGCGTTGGCGACGGCGGTAACTGCAACGGCGACTGCGACCGCAACGGCAACGGGACTGGCACCTGTAACAGCAACTGCGGCAGTCACTGCGGCGGGATCTTCTGCTTCGGTAACAACTTCTGCACCTATTGAAGTGCAGGCCTCTGAGGAATTGGCTGCTGCTTGTACTAAGGCACTTAGTGCTTTTCCGGTTAATGGTGACGCTGCGGCCTTACCTTATATTTGTAAGAACGTTCAGCAGAGAAAAAATTGTTCCAGTGTTAAGGGTGCTCCGATTTTTCACTTTGATAAAACTTCGGTGCGTCCAAAGGGCCAAAAAATTCTGGTTTTTAGTTTGATTCACGGTGATGAAGACGGCGCCGGCAGTGTCGGTCGGATGTGGATGGAGAGATTGATAAAAATTGATTCGCGAAACAGCTGGAGAATTATTCCGGTGCTTAATCCTGATGGGGTTGCCGCGAAAACCCGCACTAATGCGAACGCGATTGATATTAATCGAAATTTTCCAACACGAGATTGGGATCAGTTAGCAAAAAAATATTGGAAGATTCACGGGGATAATAGTCCACGTCGTAATCCCGGGGAAACCGCTGGGAGCGAGCCTGAAACCCAATGTGCACTTTCCCATATTGAAGAATATAATCCTGATTTTATCGTTTCTGTTCACACACCATTAAATGTTTTGGATTTTGATGGGCCAAAAGTTCCGGCTCCGAAATTTGAATACCTACCGTGGAAAAGCTTAGGGCACTTTCCGGGAAGCCTTGGAAGATACATGTGGTTTGAAAGAAGTGTTCCGGTGTTAACGGCGGAATTAAAACCAAGATTACCAAAAAATTTGGAAACTCTAAACAACTTGCAAGATATTGTTGGTCAATTAGCGATGTTTGAACTTCCTAAAAAGGCTGCGCTTAATTTGGGAAGTACATCTGTTTCCGAAAGTGAAAAAGTCAGCAACAATATCGAAGATTAACCTACGAAAGCCACGAAGACTAAATCTGCGATGGCCAAAAAAGAAACGGCATCTTTTTCGAGACGCCGCTTTTAAATTCACTTAAATTCTATCTGACAACTAGTGAAGCAAGTGACTATTCAAAGCAGAATTAATCTGCGCGGTTCTTTCCGCGTTTGTTTGAATCACATCTTGAATTGCCGCTAAATGTGCCACTAATTTTTCTTTGGCCAATTTAATTGCATCGTAAATATTTTCGCTGACGGCTTCGGCTTGGATTTGGGTTTCATTATCTTTCAAGATAATTGAAATCCGATGCATGCGAGCCAATTTACTTGGTTCCATTTCATCGCCCTGTTCACGCAGCTTTTTCGCCAGTTTTTTGGGGTCTTTCGCCACAACTGCGACAACTGTCTCAGGCGTAACAAAAGGCTCAAATTCTGCGATGAGCTGGTAAATATAAGATTTTACTTCAGGGTTGGTTTCAATGTGCTGAAGGTGGGCCTGAGACGCTTGTGACATAAAGACCTCCTACTTCTTTATATTAACATGAGTCGTGCCAACTCTGAGTCAAGTTTTGGGAAGGTCGCGCCAGAACTCGACGGTTGGCTTTTTAACGTCTAGAACTGAGACAATGTCTCAAATTAAGTTACATCCTAGTTGGAAGTCTCGTTTGGATTCTGCATCTGGAAATGAATCAGATTCTGAATTCAAAAAGGATTACATGTTGAAACTAAAAGCCTTTTTGAAATCTGAGTACGACAAAAAGAAGATTATCTATCCCAAACCGAGCGAATATTTTGCGGCACTTAATTTAACTCCTTT
>JAZKJI010000235.1:0-11009 GCA_040384405.1 Bdellovibrionota bacterium | reverse complement strand
ACACAACCGTTACAAGGTGTCAGAGCAGATATGGCGCCTGCACTCCCGCCGATCACCGCTAAAGCAACGGTTTACACTTATTTAGAAACCGATAATACAACGACAGGAACTTGGGTTCCCAACTACACTCCATTCGGAGCAATGTTTGGAGTAAGAACGCCAGCTCCCTTACTGGCGCCACCGATATTGACTTGCTATTCTTATTATTGCCACATTCGAAAAGAATTAAATATAGATGTGCGAGGCGGAATCGGTGGAGGCATCCTGGGCTCCCAGACTTACCTTTTGCAAAATATCGCGCAGGAAGGTGACTTTCGTTATCCTCAAGATTGGCAATCAGATGGTTCTGCGGTGATGCCAAGAAAATGGGCGAAATATGTTTACGGCGATTTACTTTGCCGCGAGTTACCCGTTATTCGTGCAGGGGATGCAACTCCGTTTGTAGACCAATCAACGACATCAGCGTCTTTTCGTAAGAGCGCAAGCTGCGTTCAATGTCATGCTTCAATGGATCGTATGGCTGCCGGAATTCGTAATTTGAAATATGGTAACGTTGGAAATTCCTGCAATCCTTATAAGACTCCTCGCGATGGTGCCTTTTCAATGATGTATAAGGTTGAACAAACAATGCCGCAAGAGATGAAATGGCCAGTGGCTGCGGATAAGGACTATGCCAGTCGTCCACCTCAAGGGGTTTTATACTACCGCTCTTATGACGGTACTTTAGTTCACAAAACTTTTATGGGTCCAGAAGCCCTCGGCGCTGCACTGGCTTCGGAAAAAGATTTATATGTTTGTGCGGCTAAACGATACTTTGAATTCTTCACTGGAATCAGCGTTAATCTGCAAGATATTACTGATCCATCAAATCCGGTTTCATTAAGTGATGCGGAAAAAAGTTATCGCGATTACGTAATCCAATTGGGACTGAATTTAAAAAATCATCAAAGCTTACAAACTTTGACGAAGGATATTTGGGCTTCTCAATATTTCCATAAAAAAGATTTTGGAACTGGCGGTGCGCAATGAGTAAATTTTCTCGTCGCGATGTTTTAAAAACCATTAATTTGAGTGTTTTGGGTTCTGCCCTTTCACCAGCTAATCTTTTTGCAACTAGCTTTATCCAAGGTTTAGTTTCTCAGGCCAATGCGCAGATTACCGGTACGGATCCCCGTGCTCTAATTACAATTCGTGCTCCGGGAGGCCCGCAACGTTGGGGTTTTGACGGAATGCTAAATCCAAATGGTGAAACGTTATTACCTAATCCTTATATTGCTTCGCACTTTGGTGCTGTTGGCGGCCGATTGTCCGAGCCAATTTATGGAACGATTAAATATAATGGAATTACCGTTCCTCACCTTTGGAGTTATTCAGTACCGACAGTGGGCGGTGGTCTTCGCCCCATGACTGATTTACTTAATAACATGATGGTTCTTCGTGGGATTGACGTTGTTGACGGCGGACATGCCGGCGCTCAGAAAAAGCAATATATGGTTCCTGGTGCTTCAGCAAGTATTCATGGTACCCACGCCGACGTTTCTATGAAGTCCCCGCTTTCCAGCGTTTGGGCAAGTGGTGGTAACGGAGCGGACTTTCAATCTCGAAGAAGTCTACAAAAAATTGATCTCTACGTTGGTTACAATGCAAACCAAAATTTCATCGCGGATATTATGGCTCCGTTTAAGGTGAACAATACCGTAGCTACTCGCGCGTTGGCGCTTGCTAATGATGCCAGTATTCAAGCCGCTTATGCTTCGCTTAATACCGTGAAGTCTGACCTAGGTTCCACCTTGCGAGCTAACGTAAAAGGTGCTGACGATATCGTTCGCAGTGGCATCGAGGATCTATCAACTGTATGGGTCGCTTTGAAAACCAAGTATGCTAACTTAATCAAAGCTGCACTAGTTGGAAACTACCCTGGATTGAACGATATGCCAGTCGGCGGTACTACTCGCGATGGACAATACAATTTTGATCAAGGAACAAATAAAATTGTTACCTTAGATGATATGCGCACAATGTTCCACGCGGGAACCGGTATGGGCCGAACTGCAGAGATGTTTGCTTGTGCCGAGTTTATGATTACTCGCGGGTACACAAATTCAATGTGCATTGATATCGGTACATTATCAGATCTAAAATTTGATAAAACAGATTTAGCTCGGTCAGAAAATGATAATTACGATTCCCATTTCATCGGTAGAATGACTTCAACTTTTCTTTGGGGAATGACAGTTCCATGTTTTGCAGCATGCATGTTGGAATTTATCGATGTCCTAAAATCTAAAACCAGATATGACGGTCGTAATTTGTGGAATGAATCCGTGATCCACTTCGGTGGCGAATTCAATCGAACAGCGCCGTGGTATGCAGCGGACACTAATCCGGGCACTGGAACAGATCATGGTCCTGGATCATCAGTTTTCTCTCATTGGTCGGGCGCGATACGCGGACCAATTGTAGTAGGAAATATAATCGATAAAAATCGCAGTGACTACTACGTAGCAAGAGAACCAGGAACTGTAGGTTTAGGTGCGAAAATCCCTGAACTTAACAATCGAATTGCCGGAACCGGAGACATGCTGAACTCATTAGCAAGCTTACTTAGAGTTCCGCCTCCGAATCCAAACAACATGTCGCTAGTAGCATCTGATGGAACTTCGTTAATCGGTCCACCTAAAATTGTACCAAGGGCGGAAGGATGAGCAAAATTTTTCGTATGCGTAAATTTATTTTGTTATTTTTATTTGGTGTGACCATTTTTTTTAATGGTTGTGGGCGTGGTGGTGGTTTCCGATCGGTATCCTCTGTGGAAACCGAATTTGGTCTGGACACTGGCAGTGGAAGTCCAACTCCTACTCCGAGTGGTCCTATCGCAAAGGGTGAAATGCCTTCACGTGCACGTTTAGGTGACAGATTTTACATCGCCAGCGTGCTAGAAGAAATTTTCACGACCGGTACGGCGGCTTCCGATGCCGCGGTCAAAACGGCCATCCAACAAAAAATTGTTGCGAATGCCCACTTTTTTGGCGGCATTGCACACGAGTATGATCCTCCGGAATACCGTACGTTATCTAGTATTGAATATACGGGCTCTGGAAACTATGCAAACGTAGGCGCCCCTGCCTCTGCGGTTTTAATAAGTACATGTACTTCACTTAACGAAACTGCCGGAGTGGTTGGTATCGTTGAAACTAAAGCTGGCTTAACTGGAAATTTAACTCCGGTCGCGAATGACTTTGCATCCCTTTACAAACTTTTCTACCCGGCAAAGAGTTCGAATACTGCTGCACTTTCAGCACTTGAGAATTTATTTAATCAAGTGAAAACGAAAAGCAATCGCGCCGATGCCTTAAAGGTTGTGATTTATACTTTGTGTACTTCACCTGACTGGACGGTTTTATAATGGGAAAAGTTTTTTTAGGAATACTAATTCTGGTAGTGATCTCGTTTAATGCTTGTTCCCCGGCTAAAAAGGCGGCTACCAGCACTGTTGGTGGAGTTTATAGCGTAGCAGGATCGCAGCAAGTGTCTTCGATACTTAATAAAAACTGTGCACTCTGCCATAGCGGCGCTGCAAATGCTGGTGGAATTGATTACATCAATGATCTCAACCGTGTTGCTGCAAGTTTAGTAGTTCCAGGACAGCCGTTCTCTTCAAAATTGTATACTTCAATAAATTCAGGACAGATGCCTAAGAGCGGAAAACTTCCGGCAGCAGAAATTAAAGTAGTCGAGGATTGGATTATTGCCCTTGGTGCCGCGCCAATCCCCTCTCCGGCTCCTGGCCCAAGTCCTACGCCTACACCATCTCCTACTCCGGGACTTCCAAATGATACTGGTGTAACTCCGGGTAAGTTTACCGAGGTAATTGCAATTACAAATGCTAAATGCGTTGCTTGCCATAGCAATAACCATCAAATTCCATTAACTAATTATTTGCAAATTTTAGCGACCGTTACTCCGGGTAATGCGGCTTCTTCTTTGCTGTATGATTCGGTTGCATCTGGCCGTATGCCTAAATCAGGCACCCCACTTACGACGGATCAGTTAACAACTGTTCGAACGTGGATTAAAGCCGGCGCGCAAAATAACTAAGAAACTTAGATATATTATATGAGTAAATATTCTCGTCGCGATATTTTAAAAACTATAAACCTGGGGTTGTTGGGATCAGCATTATCCCCGGCAAATTTATTTGCGACGAGTTTTATTCAGGGCCTCGTTTCACAAGCCAATGCGCAAATTACAGGAACAGATCCTCGTACCCTAATTACTATCCGAGCTCCAGGCGGTCCACATCGCTGGGGCTTCGATGGAATGTTGAATCCTAATGGTGAAACGCTTTTACCGAATCCCTATGTCGTTTCCCACTTTGGCGCCGTTTCCGGGCGTTTATCTGAACCAATTTACGGAACCATTAAGTATAATGGAATCACTGTTCCACATTTATGGAGCTATTCTGTACCGACGGTTGGCGGTGGCCTTCGACCGATGACGGATTTACTAAATAACATGATGGTATTACGCGGCGTTGACGTCATTGATGGTGGTCACGCGGGCGCGATGAAAAAACAATTTATGGTTCCAGGTGCATCGGCAAGTATCCATGGCTCGCACGCAGATGCTTCGACGAAGTCTCCTCTTGCCAGTGTATGGGCCAGCCGTGGTAACGGAGCTGATTTTCAGTCTCGAAAGAGTTTACAAAAAATTGATTTATATGTGGGCAACCGAGCTGGACAAAATTTTATATCCGATATTATGGCTCCGTTTAAGGTAAACAATTCTTTGGCTACCCGTTCCTTGGCACTAGCAAATGATGCCAGCATTCAAGCAGCTTACGCTGCATTAAAAACTGTTAAATCAGATTTAAGCACTACACTTCGAGCAAACGTTAAAGGTGCAGATGATATTATCCGCAGCGGAATTGAAGATCTATCTTCTGTGTGGCTGCAGTTACAATCTAAATATGCAAATTTAATTAAGGCTGCAATGAATGGAAACTATCCCGGATTGAACGACTTACCGGTTGGTGGCGCAACCCGAGATGGTCAATATAACTTTGACCAAGGAACAAATAAAATTGTTACGCTAGAAGATATGCGAATGATGTTCCATGATGGCACCGGCATGGACAAAACAGCTGACATGTTTGCTTGTGCAGAGTTCATGATTACTCGCGGTTATACAAATTCAATGTGCATTGATTTAAGTCCATTTACTAATTTACGATTTGATAAAAACGATTTAGCCCGCCGAGAGAACGACAACTTTGATTCCCATTTTATTGGCAGAATGACCGCAACGTTCCTTATGGGTATGACAGTTCCATGTTTTGCGGCTTGTATGTTAGAACTCATTGACGTGTTAAAATCTAAAACGAGATATGATGGCCGCAATTTGTGGAATGAAACTGTCATTCAGTTTGGTGGAGAATTTAACCGAACCGCAGGATGGAACCCCGATGATCTTTCACCAGGTACCGGTACTGGCCACGGACCTGATTCATCTGTTTTTTCTCATTGGTCAGGCGCTATTCGCGGACCAATCGTCGTCGGAAATATTATTAATCGAAATCGCGGCACATATCAGGCAAAAGTAGAACCAGGTACCATCGGCGCCGCCGCAAAAATCCCAGAGCTTAACGGTCGTGTTGCCGGAACCGGCGATATGCTAAATTCGTTAGCGGCATTACTTCGTGTACCTCCTCCGAATCCAAATAATATGTCTTTAGTAGCGTCTGATGGAACATCATTGATTGGTCCGCCAAAAATTGTTCCGTTCACTGAAGGGTAAAAAGCCCGAAATTGACCAGTGTCTAAAGTCTCAACATGAGACAGTCCCCAAATCGAATTCATAGGAATATAGAATGGTGCGAATATCGCTATAGAATGCGGTATGGAAGCCCTACAAACCCAAGCACCTCCAATCCCAAAAACTCCTTTAGCGTGGGTTATAGCGAATACCCTGACGCTATTCGTGCCGTTTACGGCCTTGGCTTATGTTGGCTTTCAGTTAATTACGAATCAGTTCTCGGGATTGCAATTAGGTTTATTTATTGGATTTTTAATCCTAACTTTATTAGGAACCGGACTGGGCTATCACCGATATTTTTCCCATCATTCTTTTAAAGCAAATCGCGGTTTAAAAATCTTATTAGGTGTTTTAGGTAGCGCTGGGGGCTTAGGTCCCATTTGTTGGTGGACCGCCATCCATCGCCAACATCACCGGTTTACTGATGGGCACAAAGATCCCCACACTCCCCATCTGGAAGGCAGCGGACTGCTTCAAAATTTAAAAAATATTTGGATGGCATCTTTTGGTTTTACTTATAATTATTCAATCCATGGTTTATTCATGGCCTATCCGGAAAAAGATACGCACGGATATTCTAAAGAATTTCGGGCGTCGGTTCAGGATTTAATGAAAGATTCAGACATCCGACGGATAGATCGCAATTATGTGGTGAGTCTTTTAGCTTTTATTTTAATTCCAGGCTTACTGATGTTCGCAATCACTGGAGTAGCCAGCGATATCTGGCAAGGTGCCCTTTGGGGTGGATTAGCAAGAATTAGTGCTAACCAATGTATTTTTGCATTTATTAATAATATTGGCCACCGATTTGGACCACAACCATTTGACAGCAATGACGAGTCCCGCAACCTTTACTGGTTTGCGATTTTTTCTAATGGCGAGTCTTTACATAATAACCATCACGCATTCCCAGCTTCGGCAAAAGCCGGAATGGAATGGTGGCAAATTGATTTAAATTATTATTTCTTAGCGGCGTTTGTAAAAATGGGTTGGGCTACGCAGGTTCGAGTTCCTTCTGTAACAGAACTTTCTCGGAAGCGAAAACAATCGGGTCAAAAATAAATTCCATCCAAATCGTGTTCAGAACCTAAAGCCTTCGTTCAATTTAAATTAACGAGGGCCTTATAAATTCCGCCAACAACATCAGACATTTTTTTATAGTCCAATCGATCCGCAGTATCCTGGGGTGTGTGATAGTTTTTATTTCTTAAATAGGCGGTATCGGTAATCATCAATGCTGGCCAATCAAATGCCCAGTAACTCCGGTGATCAGAAAAATCAATTCCTGGTAAAGTCGCCGGGGCATTGACAGAATAAACTGTTGTATTTAACTCTGGAATCATCGCTTTCTTAAAATCCTGAATCAGACCTCGATCTGCCGGCACAGAAACCAAGGCAATAAAATTCCCTGTCCAAGGATACAAAAGATAGAAAAACGAAAACGGGTAATCTTGGGAAAACCAATCGTTCGAATAGTATCCGATCATTTCCAAACTCATCATGAATTTCACTGTAACTTTGTTTCTTGCTAATTCTTCCGCGTGATACGCACTGCCCATCCCTTTGCCACCGAAGCTTGGAGGTTCTTCTAAAGTATAGGCGACGAATTCAATGGGAACTTTTGTGGGATTTTTATTTTGCGCAAATAAATTAGCAATTTCTAATAAGGCAGCCACACCACTGGCGTTGTCATCTGCGCCCGGATTATCTTTACTGGCTGTATCGTAATGGGCACCGACGACAATAACTTCCGTTGCATTCTCGTCCCCGTACCTGGCGATGATGTTGTGATAGATGTTGTCTTCGGAATAGACTTCTTGAAGTCGGATTTTGTATCCCATTTTATTCAAGGAATCGGTGATGTATTGTTTGGCGGTGTACATAGATTGCGGCTGATCAAAAGATCGAGAAGGAGTTATCGAAGATAACGCTATTACATGGGCTTTAAGAACTTCCTCTTTTACCAAAGTATTAACATTTCCACTAAAAGCTATGACGGGATTTCGAAGATAGGTGAACAGCAAAAGCCAAACAACGAATAAAAACATTAGTAAAGTATAAACAATCTTCATGGAACTACTACCGACGTCGGTAGTGACACTAGTTTTCGAAGTTCTCTATCTACCAAAATATATACTTTTTCTGAATCCATTCGAAAAAGCTCGTCTAACGAGAAATCTTTTAAAGCGGCCGTAACAACAATGTAACCCAGACAATAACCGGCTCTGGGGACTCCAAGATAACTGGACTGATTTGTAAAAAACCATTTGCCGTATCTTTGCCAAAGGTTACTTTCCGTTAACGATTCGTTATCCGAAATAAACTGTGTTGCCCACGTTGCCAGTTTTGCAATTTTGCATTGCTCGGTTAAATTTTGTTCCATCAGAATATTTGCTAAATCCGCACTTGGATTTATTGATTGGCTATTAACTAATGCCAATCCTTCCTTCCAAAGCGGATCAAACAGAGTTTTCAAAGAATCTTCATCACCAAAATCAGATAATTTTCCGTGAAGAATATGAGTAAACTCGTGTGAAGCGATAACTGCGGAATTATTCAAAAGCACGGCACCAGGAATTAATTCGGGATTTACGTTTACCATTTCGAAAAAATCCATTCCGAATAGCGCTGACTTTTTACCTTTTACTTCGACAACCATACCATCAAACATCATAAGGCTTGGCAAAGCTATTACTTGAACATCTGAGAAATCAATACTTGGATACGAATCTGTTAACCTCAACACTATCGGCCACGCTGAATTCTCAAATTTATCGAACTGGACTATTATTTCCGCGGAATGCTCTAACAAAAATGGAAACCATTTTGTAGCTCTGGCCCGGCGGACGTCGTCTATGTTTTGATCGCCGCTTCCGAATAAATTTAAATAAACATCGGGAGCAGCATTCTCGACGGTCGCACGCCAAATTAAAAGCTGAGTCTCGAAATCTTTGTCTTTTGCATCGGCGACAAAATCTTTAAACGAATTTTTTAGGTTGATAAATTGGGGGCTGCTTGCAAAAAGCGTTTGGCTCCAAAGAGTACATAAGATTATCCACTTAAGCATACGCCCACCCGAATTTAGTTATGTGATCAGATAATATCAGTTACAGTTTTTTCGCATCCCAGATCTTACAATCTTCCCCATTTGGAAGATTTAACTCTGCACCAGCACTGTCTGGGTCAATTCCCCAATGGCCCTCAACCTCAACACCTACAAACTGTTCTAATCGGCAACTGATTGCCACATCAAGAACCCATTTTTCATCGTGCGACCCAATTTCAATAACTGCCGAATCCTTCCAATCATCTGCCGATAGGATTTTTACTTTTTGAATTTTCGCGAACGATAGTGAACTAATTAATGCGATCGCAATTACTGTGAAAAGTGCTTTCATCGGAACTCCTGGTGTGGAATTGAGATACGATAACCCAATGAATAGTTCAATAGTGATTCAGTCAAATTTCTGAACTATTCCTTGCCCCTGCGCTTCAGATCAAATCTAATGGTATCCAATGAGATTTTTGTTAATCATACTTCTATTTTACGCACCCACCATCGCCTCGGCAGGACACTTCTATCTAGAACCTTATTTTGGTTACGTTTATAATGCCGATGCTTCAAATACCGGTTACGGAGCAAAGATCGGCTATGAGAAACGTAAATGGGCTTACGGTGCCGAATATATGGAGGTACCGGTCTCTACCTCAGTAAACAGCAATCACATCGGAGTATTTGTCCATCGATACTTCAGACGAGTTAAATTTGGAGTTTCTTATTTCATCTCAAACTCGGTTAACGGAGCTGATATCAAGGAAACCGCGTATAAAATAGATTTAGGCTACGAGAAATACCGGCATCTTTCTTTTAACTTTGGCTATTTTAGTTTCGGTCCCAAGACGATGTACATGTTTGCAATTGGATTTCCTTTTGGCGATCCCGACCGGGACCGCTAACTCTGGAAATCGCTGGCTATTCGTGACTTCTTACTTTTACTTGAGTTCAAACTTTAAACGCCTAGAAGTAAGTGGACTGCATAGCTTCGAACATCAGTCTTAACTCTGCTTCTTCTTTTTCCATTCTATTTTTTATGTCTGGGCGGTTGAAAGAAAGGCTGTTTACCAATTCGTTTGGTAACTGACCGTGCATCCACACTTCTTGGCGAAGGTTTGTTGCAAGCTCTTGGGTAATTTGTCCTTTACCTAAAGCTTTGGCGACATAGGCAACTACCTTATCACGAGTCGTTTTATCCGTCGCATAAGGACCGCCTTCGTCCGCGAACTGTTTGGCTAATTTATAATATGGTCGCATTAAAGATTCCGGCAGACCCAATTCTGCTAAGTATTTATATTGTAAACCGTCGTAAGCTTTTTGAACCTGATTTTTGGTTTTAAATTGCGCAGCAGCCGGAAGACTTTGCAAACTTTTGTATTTTAAATAGTTTGATCCTAACCACTGATGTTGTCTGGAATTTTCCATTGCCGTGGCCAAGGCTTGAAACTGCGGACCTTGGTAGGAAACTGGTTCTACCGAGTAAACTAACTGCGCTCGCAGTGCCGAAATATCAAAATTGGGATTTCCAGTTTTTGCTTCATGCAATAGAACCGCAACTTCTCCTTCCGGGGTATTCTCTCGAATAACTCCTGCTTCTTTTAACTCTTTGCCGGTTTTTGCAATCAATTGATTGTTACTCGCTTGCGGATCTAAGCCCACTACTTGAAAAAGTACATCGTAATACTTCGGAGCATTTTCGCTGATGATTTCGAGTAATTTGGTATTAATGGGTGCCAATTGAAACAAAGCTTGTTTTTCCTGCAGCAGAGTCGCTTGGGATTTTTCCAGGTTTTGCTCTGCCTTCTTTAATCGGTCCGCTAAACTTGGAGTACCCTTTCGTGGAGTCGAAAGTACCTTTACGCAAGAGTTTGCAGACGCGTAAGTTGATATTCCAAAAGTCATTACAAGAGTCAAAAAAACTGCTTTCATAAACTGCCTTTTCTGTTAGCGAAACCGCGTAATAATTATTAAAGCCAAATCTATGTTAATGGATCCTTAAAGCTTCCGGCCATTCGTAATTCCGCACTTCAATTTCAAATTGAGGAAACATTGCTTGAAATTTCTTCGTCAAAATTTCTGAAAGCCTCACGCGCTGGTGCGAAGTCAATTGTCTGGTATAAGATCCAGCATTTAAATCAAA
>JAZKJI010000234.1:3081-4619 GCA_040384405.1 Bdellovibrionota bacterium | reverse complement strand
AGTATAGTTTTGAGCAACTACACAAGCAACTTGAAGCACTGGAGGTGGAGTGTTTACATCTGGTGGCATCATGAAAGCCACTGCAGAATTCGAGGAAGCAAGGATAGCAAGGGACGCGATTGTCTTTTTCATATTATCTCCTTCAAGAGAATGTTTTTGGGTTCGCGCCCTTAATTGCAATTGGAATGCCGACTGCTCTAGTACTGTTTGTTTGTAGGGCAAGTTGAAGTGACTAAGGAATAGTCTATGTGACAGTGAAAGTCAGACCCACTTTGGCTCTAGTTTTTGAAAGATTCACCGGGCTTCAAAGGATTATTTTGGAACCAGATAGAAAGGTCCTTGAAATATCCATTGTAGTATTTGGAGTACAATTTTTCTTCTGAATAGGGACCAGGTGTAGGATGAAATTTTGCCGCATCCGAAAGATAAAATCGGGTGGTAGGATTTTTGGGATCCATGGAAAGTTTAAGAGTTTCTTTGGCCCAGTCATCGAGCTTTCTGACCTCGGTCCCTAATCCATCAATAGCCCACCAACCGCCGTCTGTACTTTTAACTAAAGTTGCCACGTGAAAATCCCAAAACGCGCCTTTATAATAAAGCCCGCCTAAGGCGAACATTTTTGCAATGCTGGCAGGGTCAACGCCACGGCGAAGCAGCTCTTGATGTACGTAAGTAGCACGGCCAAAACAATAGCCGATCATTCTGAATTTGGTATCGTACTTGGCAGTGCCGGATTCACTGGTGATGGGATGAATTTGGATTAATTTGTGAAGTAATTCTGCTTGGTCCTTGGTGATTGCGCTAACAAAGTCCTCAGACTTCGCAACAACAATTGGGGCGGCGTTTATCTTGTTCACTTCTGCTATTTGTTTTTTGTTTTTACTTTGAAGGATACGAGAAACTTCTGATTTTCTTTTAGACGGGAAAAGGCGGGATGCAGTTTTCTTTGCGGCCGCAAGTTCCTGTTGAAACTGCTTTAAAAAGTCAGCATCGATACCGGCTCGCCCCGGTTCAAATTGCGCAGTAGTGGGATAATTAAATGGCAGTGGTTCTGCGGTGGCCGAAACGATAACGTCATTGGTGGCTAACGGTGCTTTTGTCGCACATGCAACGTTTAACATTGCCAGCAAAGCGCAAATTACCGATTTGAAAAAAATTGAACTAAAACGGAAATACATAGTTTGATATTAAAGGAAAGCCCAAGCTGGCTCTACTGAATTGTGAAGTAAGCCAGTTATATTTGTTCCGAGGTCCTGGTCCGATTAGAAATTGATATTACAGATCATTTTTCCGGACTCGGTCACTTTACCAGCTGCATTCGTTTTAACGAAATTACCGTCGTAATATTTTTCCATGGAATATTCGCTGGCAGGAATTAAGTTTTTCTTAACCGTGATCGTGTAAGTGTCTTTTCCTTTTTTAACGACGGCTGAATTAATAAAGTGAACTCTGACACTTGGGTCGTAATCTTGATCGACAAAACCCATTAAACTTTTGTCGGCATTGATCTCAACCGAGTCAGCTCCGTCATCATTGAT
>JAZKJI010000234.1:0-3071 GCA_040384405.1 Bdellovibrionota bacterium | reverse complement strand
GGTTCCCTTTTGGCAACTTTGAAATTCACGGGTACCTACCTGAAGATAGGTTCCGATTCCTTCTCCGTGCATGAAGGATGTGCAACTCATTCCCATCACTTGATCCCGGTCACATTGTTGGGCGGACTGAGCTTGAAATCCAATCGAAAATAACAATGTAAGGATCAATCCACGAGTAAGCATAATGCTCCTTCAATAATTTATTTCATCAAGGTAATCGATTACAGGTTTAGAATCCCGCACTGAAGTCTTCGTTGAAAAAGATTTTTGAGTGGCTAAGTTATCGACAGCGCTATTTGGGCCATGTGAATTTAAATTATAGAAGAGCGGGCAAAGTAATTTTACATTTAATTACAAACTGAAATATCAGTTAAGGAAGGTTTAATTCCGCGATTAAAGGATAATGATCAGAATAATATTTTGTTTCGCGGGTTTTTAATACTTTGATAGATTGAACCAGGTTGGACGGACGACACCACATGCGGTCCAAGTGAAACACCGGCATTATGGTTGGAAAAGTAGGTCCCGTTTTCAAAGGGTTTAGTGCTTCGTTAAGTTTTTTAAGATCGCCGGAATAGGCATGCCACTGATTAATATCTCCACCTACAATTAATGGAACTTCACTTTTCTTAGTTAGTAACTCATTAAGCATTCGCATTTGCACACTTCGTTCGGACGGGCTCAGCCCTTTGTGAGTGTTAATCACGTGAAGCGGACCTTTCGGAGTATCAATAAACACTTCTAAAATATTGCGGGGTTCACGCCCAATTTTACTGATGTCAATAATGGTGGTTTTTGTCACCGGGTAACGCGAAAGAATCGCATTACCGTACCATCCATCGTCGTGAGAAACCGTAGGGGCGGGAATGAATTCTGAAAAGTGATCTGACTTAATATCTAAAATTTCCCGGGCAGAAAGTCCGCTGGGCTCGCGAACGTTCATTTCTTGGATAAGGGCAATATCGACGTTTTGATTTTTTAAGAATAATCCGATGCGAGAGTAATCCCGCTCGCGATCGGTCCCTTTTCCACCATGGATGTTGTACGTAACGACTTTGATCGTCATTGGCCCCGCTTTTTTTGCCAAGCCTTGGCAAGCCGGTAGGAGCCAAAAACAAAAGCTAACCACAAAGTAATTCCCAAAACTAAATAACCAACAGTTTTAGCGGTGGGATTTAAAAATATTTGTACTAAAGAATCTCCGACAATACCTTTTGCAATGAATGCCGGAAGAAAACCTAGAAAACTTCCGGCAAAGAAATCAAAGAATCGAACGCTCGAAATTCCGAAGGCCATATTAATAATAGTAAACGGGGCGATCGGTAAAAAACGAATGATGCAAACGCCGATTAATCCCGTTTCGCGAAACTGATAATCCAATTTCTTGATTCGATCCCCGGTAAATTTTCTTAAACTTTTTATTCCTGCCCATCGTCCGATACCAAACATAATCGTCGCGCTTAACATTGCTCCGCACATGCCATACAAGGGGCCCAAGATTGATCCGAAGACAGCGGCCGTTGCCAATGATAATACAGTCACCGGAAATAAAATAAATCCGCCGACCACATACATCGCGCACACAATGGGAAGAGCAAACGGTGAAGATCGCGAAGATTCCAGAAATGCTTTGATAGCATCTGGCCCGATTTTAGAAACATTTTGTTTAAGGAAAATAATGACCGCTGCCAACACCAACGTTATTAAAATTCCGATCATCAAGACGTGAATTCTTGGATTTCGAACGGGTTTTCCTATGACAATTAATGGTTTTGCGGGGTCAGCAAAAGAACTGGCGACAGATTGCAATCCCTTATCCGTAAATTGGGAGTCATCAATATCCCGAAACGTGTAACAATGAATTCCATTTTGATTCATTAGTGCTTCCAACGGAGCATCGGTTTCAAATAGTTTTGCGACCTGTTCGGCGGTTCGGCCCGTGTGTTCCCCAATTAAATCATTTCGAACCCATAAAATTAACTGCCCCTGATCATCACCTTCCGCAACCAGCGAAACATCGCACTCGGTATCTAATGACATCGACCGATTGGTAATATTTGAAGAAGAAACTGTTAAATATTTATCATCCACCACTAAAATCTTAGAATGGATACGTTTGCAGTGATTTTCTCCGATGGCATCGCTGATACCCGTATAAACCATGCGAATTCGATCGGGATGTATGCCTTGCTCAACAATATTTTTAAAATCAATTCGGCCGGCCCACATTCCTTCGCGCTCGAATATTCCCTGTGGATTATAGGAGCTTACTAATAATGCGCGTAACTCGGGACGTTCCTTTAATCGCTTATTAAGTGCTGTTGCAATATCGACTGAAGTCAGAAATTGATTCTCGATATAAATAAATTTTTCTGCTTCACCGATCAAATCCAAAAACATTTCGTGAATTTCATGGGCTTCGACCCCATCTTCCATTTTTGGAATTGTACGGGCAATGGCGCAGGTCATATCTTTAAATAAAGGCGGAAACTTTTGGGGCCAGCTGGGAACAAGAGTTTTTGCTGATCGGTCAAAGGCCCTAATAGGTAATGATTCATATCCGGCGGCATTTTTCCAGCGCCAGCGAACAAGTTCGGCAAATTTTTCCGTCACCGGGCCGTCCATTACAATTTGGGCATCGTGATAGGGCCCGTAACCACCATTTTCATCGGTACGTTCTGGTTCGTGAATTCGGTGGGATCTTTCATCCCAACGTTGGCGGGCAATGTCCATCCCACCAGTAAAAACCAATTCATCATCGACTAATATTATTTTTTGGTGATGACTGCCGCCCACCGGTATCGTGGTATCCATCCAGATCGAAATGTTTTCCGGAGTTTGGGTTGTCCAAGTAAATTCAGGTAAAGCTTCACGTTCAGCGGAAAATGCGATGGTTGCGTCCCAGCGAAGTAAAAAAATCTGCAGTTCAGGATTTTCTTTAGCCTTCCAAGCCAAGAGGTCCACAACTTTGGAGGGAGCAGAGTTTTGTTTTTCATCATCGCCCCGTAAAAGCCTGACGCCGCTATCAATATCCCAGCCCAAAATAAAGATGCTTTTTTTCGCATTGACGA
>JAZKJI010000233.1:14673-14956 GCA_040384405.1 Bdellovibrionota bacterium | reverse complement strand
TTAAGCGCCCATTGATCCTAGGTCTGAATTTCCATTTCCACGGCTACCAATACCATTAGCAGCACCTGGTAAAGTGGTTCCAGCAACAGTCGCATTTCCAGCAGGAATTGTTTGTGTAGCTTGGTTATTGTAGGCACTCGCGCCAGCAGGCTGAGTTGCTTCCATTCTTGCTTCGCTCTCGACGAATCCAAGATGAGGAAGACACCATACGATAAGTTGTGCTCTGGATTTTACATTCATCTTTTTGTAGATGTTTGTTAAGTGGAACTTTACTGTCTTCTCT
>JAZKJI010000233.1:7057-14663 GCA_040384405.1 Bdellovibrionota bacterium | reverse complement strand
TGATATTTAGAAGTGCCTGATGGAAGTTCTTGGTAGAGGAATCCCAATAGCCGTAATGCAAAGATTTACTTTCCTGAAGATTCCAGAACAATCTGTAATGGACTTCACTTAAGTCATAATACCTCGCAACTTCCTTGTTTGAAAGACCTTTTGAAACTAGTTCTGCTACTTCTGCTTCCCTGTTCGAAAGACCTTTTTGAATCAATACGTCTCTAAGCATCCTTGCTTCTCCCGCTAATTGTTATTGTTACTGTTTGTTTGTCTGGGCTTGGGACTCATATCCTTGTGTCTCAAACCAAGACGTTACCTGTATCTAAGTCTGACAACACTTAGTCCAAATAGCAAGGGGTCAACTAATTAAGTTTTCTAAAACTAGACCGATAATACATAAGCCAGCTTCACATTTAGTGGGGTCATAAGTAGAGCCGAAATCGCTTAAAGCGAATATAGGAGATTTCATGTTTCCAAAGGGTACCCGATTTTTGGTAATCGACGACTTCGCAACTATGCGGAAAATCATCACAAAAGTATTGCTAGAGCTCGGCTATGATAATGTCGACGAGGCCGACGACGGGGCCAGTGCCGTACCTCTAATAAAACATGCCCATGACCAAGGTCGTCCCTACGGTTTAATCATATCTGATTGGAATATGCCTAAAATGAACGGCATCGATTTACTCAAATTCTGTAAAGCTACACCTGAATTCAGCAAAATTCCGTTTATGTTGGTAACTGCTGAATCAGAGCAAAGACAAATTTTAGAAGCGGCTACTGCCGGTGTTAGTGATTACGTTGTGAAGCCCTTTAACTCCTCTACTTTGAAGTTAAAAATGGAGAGAGTTTTTGTTAAGCACTCTTTGCCTCACCCGAATCAGCAAAAAGTATCGTAACTGAGTCCCACCACGGAGAGGTCGGCATCTTGAGGAGTCAGCCCGATGAGCGAATCGGCAACAGAGGAAGTAAATAACAAAACCCGCGCGGATCTGATTTTAATTATCAGCTCTGAACCTGCGTTTGAAGAGTTTGCGACGGAAATTCTGGCTGAATTTTCATCGTTCTTTTATTTACGTGTTGAAGATACTAAAGGATGCATCGATGCCGTCGGAAGTGGTGCCGCCCCTTTCATGGCGATTATTGATGGTACCTTGGGCACCCAATTTTGTTCGGCCTGGTTACAAACACTTAAATCTGTGTATAAAATCCCCGTTTTAGTTCTTCACGATTCGACGACGGCTTTGGAAACTCCCCTGCTTCGTCAGCAAGGTGCGGATTGCGTTGTTCACCGCCATTATGACCGTGAATTTATCGTAGACCTGATATTGGACATGCTAACGCCCGATCCAGAAAACAATATGCCCCTGGCAATTTTACGGCCGATCTCACCGCGCGAATTAGATGCAAATAAAGAACTTACGTTTAACGTGTATATGCATTTGCCGGGTAATCAACGCACCATTCATTTACGCCATAAGGGTACTTTTATCGAGCAAACGACAATCGACCGTTTCGAAGCCAGCAAACGGCATTTGTATATCAAAAAAACCGAGAGCAAAGAGTTTTTCCGTTACGTGAATGACGTCACCCATTCACCACAAGATATGATGCGAACCGAACGGTTACTAACTGCGAAAAAATATATCTTTGAAATCATGTCAGAGTTTTTTGCAGCAGAGGTAAATAACTTAGAAGCAGGCCGCACAATATTAGAGCGCTGCAAAGGGATCATCCGCGAATACGATTTGCTGAAAACCTACACTCCGGAAGAGGCCTTTAACTATATTATTTCGCTAACCAACAATATTCGAACTTACTATCACGACGCGATCAACGTTGCGGCTATTTCTGCGTTACTAGGACATATCCTTGGTATGAAACCGGAACAAATTGAAAGTCTTGCGATGGCCGGATTATTACATAATGTGGGACTTGCTTACTCTCCGGAACACTATCCTGGTATGGATGCAAAACTTCTTAGTAAAGATGGCCTAATCTCTTATCATAAATATCCGGAACTTTCGATTCACTTGGTAAAAGGAAAACGGGTTCCCTTAGTCCAGGAAGTATCCGATGCTATTTTACAGCACCAAGAAAATTGCGATGGCTCGGGATTCCCAAAAGCACTGCGCTCTGAAAAAATAAAAGAACTCGGAAAAATTGTACGTCTTGCTTTGCGAATCCAGGAATTAACGGCCCTAGTTGAAGGCACACCAAAAATAGAAGGTGTTAAAGTTTTTGATTATTTACGGGACGAAGTATTAGCTGGCAAAAGCTATCATGATATTAGTTTAATCACGAATATTCACAAAAGAATCTCTGTCGCTAAAAAGAGCGCTGCTTAATCTTCGAATTCACTCTGAAGTGGAATCCACTCTGGACTTAAAATTAAGTTTGGTTTTTCCCAATCCATTTGGGAAATCTGAGAATTCGCGACGGCTAAACCCTGAAACACGAAATACAAAACTAAAACCGCCACCCAAATCGGATAGACTTTCACACGTGAAAGACCCGGGGTTTTTTGCGCGACCCTAGTATCTGCTAACCAATCAACCAAGTGCGTACGATCGTGGCGGTTAAGGGCCAGGGCTTGCGGAGCATAGGAAAAGAAGAAGCTTAATCTTTGTCCGAAGGCACGAAGAAGGCATTGAGCAAGACTTAGTGGACGGTGAACATTTCGGTTATCAACCACGCACAAATGCATGATCTTTTTTCCTAAGCCACCTTGGAAAAAGTAAACAGATAAAACGTCATAGGAAATGCGGGCGATGATAAAGTAAAGGGCAAGGGCCCAATGAACACTGACTTCACCTTGTGTTTCCCAGGCGTGCATCATCTGAGAAAAAACGGGATAACAAAGTGCACTTAAAACCAGGCTATCAATGAAATGGGCGGTCAGGCGCCGCCAGCTATTTGGTACGTCCATGTTGCAGCCATTGTAACGCTTGGCTCTTGGCAGTCCATCCATTTTCCAGCTGTTGACCGTACGCCTCATCGAGCAAAATCCCGACCTGGGGGCCTTCTAAATTTAATGACTTCAGGTCTTCACCGTTTAACAAGGGTTCAGGCATTTTGTTTTCAAAATTACGTTTATATATCTCGATGCCCATTTTCCGCGCCCAATTTCCAGGTTCAGACTGCATGTTGTTTGCCGGAAAAATCTGATCAAGCCATAAAACAAAAAGTCGAAAAGTGGGTTTTTTCCATTCGATTAAACATTTCGCTAAAGGACTTTGGATCCAGTCCTCGATGTCCGAAAAGTAACGATGAAATGCTAAAATTTCTTTTTGTTCCGATTTGGTATGGGAAAGTCTGGCAATTGTATCTTTCGCTTTTTCCATAATTCCATGAGTCAGTGGGAAGCCAACGTTTAACATCCAATGAAATAAGGACCACTGATCGACGACCGATTGTTTTTTAAAAAAATCTTGGTGAGGTTTGTAAGACTGAAATCTTTGCGTACCGCTGGAAAAAAGCGCATCCCAGAAACCCCAAGAATCCCCTTGGATTAAACCATCGATCGGAGCTGGCCCCTGAAGGATTTTTCCAAGTTCGTCTTTTATCCGTTCACGGCTGACCGACTTAATCAAATCAACGTGTTCTTGAATGGCTTTTGACGTTGCCTTTTCTATCGGAAATCCCAGGTCAAAAGAAAATCGAAGTGCGCGAAGTAGGCGTAAGTGATCTTCAGAAAACCGCTCCTTTGGAGCTCCCACGGTTCTTAAAATTTTATTTTGAATATCATCGATACCACCCACGTGATCGATCACGGTGCCGGGACTTAGATCATAAAATAAAGCATTAACGGTAAAATCCCGGCGAAGTGCGTCCTCGCGATCAGAAACCCAAGCTACTTTCCCCGGATGTCTGCCATCGTGATAATCAGATTCGGCACGAAAGGTGGCAACTTCCACCTCGACGGCGGCATGTTCAGCGGAAACTTTTATTAAGGGCGAAACAGCCTTAGGTGGTAAAACACGAATAACCCCGAAAGCCTTGCCGGTGGCGACCGTGCGCTCGAATAGGCCTTCCACGGTTTCTGGTGGGGCATCAGTTGCTACATCCAAATCCTTTGGGATTCGGCCGATAAATGCGTCTCGAACACAACCTCCGGCAAAAAAAGCTTTGAAGCCTTGGTCGCGCAGGACGCTCATGATATGCTCTGCTAAGAAAAAAGCAGGATGAGATTTTAAGATGTCGACTCGAAAATGTTTGCTGTTCATCGAACTAGGATCCTAGCATGGCCTTTGAAGACTTGCTGCAAAAATTCATAGACGACGCAGGCTTTGCGCAATGGGGAGCCACCAAACTTGAGCGACCCTTAAGTTTCACTTATTACGAAAACTGGATTCGCGAAGGCCACCACGGCGAAATGGCATACCTGGAAACCCACTTACCCATCAAAGAAAATCCCGAAACAAAATGGCCCGAGTTTAAATCGGTTATTGTCTTCAGCATCCCCTATTACCCAACGAATGATTTCGGAAAAGAATTACCAGTACAACTAGTTAAAACGGCCTTCTATGCGCAGAACTGGGACTATCACCACTGGGTGAAAGACAAACTGCAAGGACTAACGACCCAGCTTCAACAACAACATCCAAACGAAACTTTTGCCGTCGCCGTTGATTCAAGCCCACTAATGGAAAGAGATTACGCCCATCGCGCGGGCTTAGGGTGGTTCGGCAAAAACACATGCTTAATCCATCCCAAAAAAGGAAGTCTATTTTTCCTGGCTGAAATATTAACTTCCCTCAATTTGGAAAAGAAAAATGATCCCATCCCCGACTTCTGCGGAAAATGCCAAAGATGCATGGAAGTATGTCCAACCGGCGCCATCGAAGCACCAAGAATATTAAATGCCCAAAAATGCATCAGCTATCTAACAATCGAATCCCGCGAAGTACCGCCAATAGAGTTACGAGACAAAATGGGCTCATGGTTCTTCGGTTGCGATTTGTGCCAAACAATTTGCCCCTGGAATCAAAAAATATTCACCGCAAGCATCCATCACGACGAAACCCCAACCGAAGCTGACACTGAAAATCGACCAAAATTAATAAAAGAATTAGAATGGATTCTAACAACATCGGGAAACCAATTACAAAAATCCTTCGCCGGAACGCCAATGGCAAGAGCAGGAAGTTTCGGCTTAAAAAGAAATGCAATCGTAGTAGCAGCAAACAAAGGACTAACTGAATTAGCGCCATCTGTTGAGCTACTATTGGGACACGAGAAATTAGGAGAGTTGGCTCAGTGGTGCTTAGAAAAATTTGCGAGAAATTCGGCTGACGAATAAAAGCCGAAGGCGAACCGAAAACCTAACGGACAACCGAAAACCTGACGTATGACGGAAGACCGAAAGGTTGTCGGCAGCCGAAGCCGTTCGTCGCACCCGTTCCCGTCCCGTTGACCGAACCGTTTAGCCGATTAAAATAAATTTTCCATTCTATAAAAAACCGACGTTGAAACCCAACCGACACCGACCCACCATCAACCAGACAGGCACCGCGGACTGCCCACAGTTGCCAGCACCACCGAAGACCGGCCCGGGCCTGCCAACTGCTGCCTGAATTAAACTCCGAGTTTTTTCATTAAAACGTCGATCTCGTCTTGCTTCAACGGTTGCCGATCCAGTGGCGCCGACGCTTGAAAATTTTCATTAAATTGATGGGATACCCAGCGCAATCTATCGATGAATGTACTGGAAATATTTTTTTTCAACTGTTCAACCGTTCGGTCCATATTGGAAATTAAAACATTCAGAGTTTCCGTGGCGTCCAATAAAAGTGCCACGCAGACATAATAGAAATCTGCATTGTCACTTATTTGGGAAGCTTTATATCCCACACTTTTGCAAAGGGCCGTGTAATCACAAATCAATACTAATGGGTGATTTTTTGGAACTAACAGGGCCAGGTTTTTTGCAACTCCCATAATATGATCCATTTGGTTTACATATCGTTGCAGCATCTGGACCTTCGAAAAATCGGTCTCAATACTTTCGAGGAGTTCAATCGCACTGGTAATTAATCCCTTGGAGTCATCGACGAACTCTTTTAGAATTACGCTATCTATATTCGACATGGTTTGATTATAGGAAACAAAAAGGTGTTGAGCAATGGAATATCAGGCCATTCGGGTAACGACATTAAGAGGCGACCAAAAGTTAAACTTCGATGCCTACATGAAGGTTGCCGACAAAATGATTTTATATATCCGTCGCGGAGAAAGCTTTGAAGGCGACCGTTTAAAGCGTTTAAAAGATAAAAAACTTAAAAAAATGTATATCATCCCCGATCATGAAGTTCTATATCGCGAGTATCTCCAACGTAATATCGAAATTGCTTATGATGAAAAATCCGGAAGAGATATTACCGTCCGCGCCGAAATCGTGCAGGGGCAGCAGCAAAATAACATTGAAGAAGTTTTTGAGCATCCTGAACTGGCCGAAGCCTACTATAATGCCAAAGACCTTGCGGGTAAATATATGCAGTTTCTATTGGGAAACAGCAAAGCCGTTAGCGCGGTCATGGCTATTGAAAATTCCGAAAAAAATATATCTCACCACGGAGTTAACGTCGCAGCCATTGCCGTCGCTTTAGCACAAAAACTGGGAATGATTGATCCTAAACAAAATCAGCATTTAACTTTAGGTGCTCTACTTCATGACTTCGGCCACTACGAAACCAGTATGTCGCCACCACCCGACTTAACCGCGCTATCACCGGAAGAACTAACTAAGTATCAATCCCATCCCGTCAATGGTGCTAGCAAGTTACAAGATAAGCGACACTTTGAAGCGCCCGTGCTTAAGATTATTCAACAACATGAAGAGTTGGTTGATGGAACCGGATTTCCGTTTGGACTTCGAGAATCCCAGATGGATCCATTAGCAATTCTAGTATCAACCGCCAATGCCGTCGATCGCATGATGACTTTTGAAAATGTGCCCCGTGATCAGATCGCTAAAAGATTCATGACTGAAAAAATCGGAAGATATCCGCTAAATCACATTCAATTACTGGCGGACATTTTAAAGGCGTAGCACGCGACCACGCCTTCAAAATTTTAAAATATGAACATCAATTTTATCATTGGGTAAACTTCGTTTAACCGGTATGAAATATTACTGTTGTTAGTTGTACCATCGTTATAATTTTTAAAATCGATCGCTCTTGAAGTCATTTGGAAGCCTACGTGAAAAGCCGAGCCCACTGGCATAATGTAACCAATGTCAAATTGAGTTCCCGTTCCCTGATTCCACTCGTCTGAATTGCTGGAATACTGTTGGTAAGTTGCATTCAACAAATACGAACCTTCCACAAACCAACCGTTTTCAAAGTAATAACCAACTGTGGGTCCCAAAGAATTGATCTTCGCTTTAATCGCTGAAGAAGTTTCAATGGTGTCCATGTTGTAAACTGCCCCGACATAAACATTATTTGAAAATATGTAACCGGCCTGAAGACCCAAGTAAGTTTGATTATGTTTAGTTGTGGCACCTGGGGATGGCGTTGATTCGAATGTGTTATAAAAGATATTTAAGCTAGTTACCCACATATTCGATTTTGCCCAAGCCGCTGTCGACATGAACATTATCGCGGATAGA
>JAZKJI010000233.1:232-7047 GCA_040384405.1 Bdellovibrionota bacterium | reverse complement strand
CTCATATTTACTCCTAGTTACGCGTCTAATTCGCACCTTATTTGTAACATTTGTCCTGGAAACAAGCATAACACTGACGGTCACTAATTGGCCTGGACCCCACCTCTCTCTAGACTAAGACCTATGTTTTCCCTGAAAAAAGACCATCTTGCCGCGCTTATTCCCCCTTTACGTTCCGGCGATGAACGTTGGGGGCATCAACTTATGGACCCAAAGGATTTTGATTGGGTGTTATTAGGTTATCCCGATGACGAGGGAATAAATAATAACGGCGGTCGAATTGGTAGCGCCCTTGGCCCCGAAGGCTTTCGAAAAGTTTTTTATAAAATGACCCCCCATTTACAGCGCCACCAAGACATGATCAAAGATCTTGGGGATTGGACCGGTACGGGAAAATTAGAAAATCGGCACATTAAATTGCGTGCCGAACTTTTAAAACTTCATGCACAGGAAAAGAAAATTATTTCCATTGGTGGTGGCCATGATTATGGGTTCCCCGATGGTGCCGCACTTTGCGAATATTTCATTAACAAAGGCGAGCGCCCGTTCATCATTAATTTCGATGCTCATTTAGATGTGCGTCCGCTGGAAGATAAAATAAACAGTGGCACACCATTTTACAGATTACTTGAAGAGTTCGGACCAAAAATTGATTTCGTGGAATTTGGGATTCAACCTCACTGCAATGCAAAAGCACACCTAGAATGGGCGCAAAGCAAAGGTGCTGTCATTTATCACCGCGATGAAATCCGCGCCAAAGGATTTCATAAGTTGATGGACAACCTCACGCACCAATTTGAAGACCGGCCAACCTTTGTTTCCGTAGATATCGATGCGTTTAGTTCTGCCGATGCTCCGGGATGCTCGCAATCTTGGCCCACGGGACTTTCGGCAAACGAATTTATCCAAAACATTTCGCTTTTACGTCGCAGATTAAATATCCGCCACTTCGGGGTTTATGAATTGTCCCCGCCGCTTGATAAAGATTTAGTCACTCAGCGATTAGCGGCCCAAATAATATTTGAACTAATGACTTGGGAAGAAGTTAGCGATGAGTGACCGGGGCTTGATCAGCTTTGGAAGCGATAACCATTCCGGTACCCATCCGGCGATGCTAAAGGCGTTGGCGGAATGTAACGATGGTTTTGCTCCATCTTACGGTACGGATTTTTACAGCGAAAAAGCCCAAGAACTTTTCAAAGAACATTTCGGAAAAGATACTTCCGTCTATTTCGTATTTAATGGCACTGCGGCCAACGTGATGGCATTACGATTGATGTGCACTAATTACCAGTCAGTCTTTTGCTCGGACATCGCCCACATGTGGGTGGATGAAGGTGGTGCCCCGGAATCTGAAGGAATAAAATTAATTCCGCTGACCCAAGAACATGGGCGATTAACTTTAGAAGTTCTTAAAAAAAACTTAGTCCGCCGGGGCGATCAACATTATTCCCAAACGGTTGCGGTAAGCCTTACCCAACCGACCGAAATGGGAACCTGCTATTCACCAGAAGAAATTAAACAAATTTGCCAATGGGCAAAGTCCCAGAATTTGTACGTTCACTTAGATGGCGCAAGACTTGCCAACGCGTGCGTTTATTTCGGGAAAAATTTTAAAGAAATGACCCGTGACTTAGGCGTCGATGTTGTTTCCTTCGGCGGAACCAAAAATGGACTGATGTTTGGCGAAGCAGTTGTGATATTAAATCCTGCACTCACTGAAGGTGCCAAATACATACGTAAACAGATGGGGCAACTTCCGTCCAAATCCCGCTTTATTGCCGCGCAATTTATTAAATATTTGGAAAATGATTTCTGGAAAGAAATCGCAGGCCATTCGATTTCGATGGCAAAACTACTTCACGAGGAAGTTAAATCGATTCCCAAAGTTCAAGTCACTCGTCCAAGAGAATCAAATGCGGTATTTGCCACCGTTCCGCAACCTTGGGTAAAAGCCATCCGGGAAAAATTTTTCTTTTACGTTTGGGACGAAGATACTTTCGAATGCCGATGGATGGCGACTTGGAACACAACGCCCGAACACATTAAATCTTTTGCTAATTTGTTAAAGGAAATGCCATGAAACATCCTCCGGTTCAGTACCATAGCTATTTACGTTTGGATTCACTTTTAGGTTCTCAGTCACGCCGAAGTGCTGAATTGGGAAATCCAATCCATGACGAGTGGCTATTTATCACAATCCATCAGGCCTACGAATTATGGTTCAAGCAAATTGTCATTGAATTAGATTCCGTCATCGAAATGTTTTCTGCCGATACGGTTCCAGAAAATCGAATGCGATTAATTAGCGAACGAATGGAAAGAATTAATGAAATTGCTAAACTAATGATTCACCAAGTGGATGTTTTAGAAACTTTAACTCCGTTAGATTTCTTAGAGTTCCGCGATTATTTATTCCCTGCTTCTGGCTTTCAGAGCTTCCAATTTCGGATGATCGAGACCAAATTGGGCCTAAAAGAAAAAGATCGATTAAAGTTCATGGAAGCTCCGTTTTACAAATCTTTAACCGAGCCCCAACAAAAAATTATTATTGAAACCCTAGATAAACCATCACTTTTGACTTTACTTGAAAAATGGCTAGAGCGCACTCCGGTCGTGACGACTCCGATGTTTGATTTTATTGAAAACTACAAACGCATTCTGCAAGAAAACCACAAAAGTGATCTAGCCATTGTTCAAATGAATCCACGATTAACACCGGAAGAAAAAGCAAAACATACTGCAGGATTACAAACCCACTTTGATACTTTATTTAGTTTATTTGACGAACAAAAGTACGAAAACTTAAAAGCTCAAGGCATTTTCAAAGTTTCAAGAAATGCCATGATCGCGGCGCTCATGATCCAACTTTACCGTGATGAACCACTTTTTCAGTGGCCTTACCGTTTAATGTCGTCGCTTTTAGATCTTGATGAAGGATTCACCCAATGGCGCTATCGTCATGCTCTGATGGCTCACCGTATGTTAGGATTTAAAATCGGGACCGGTGGAAGCAAAGGTCATGAATATCTTCGAAATGCCACCGAAGCCCATAAAATATTCACAGACTTTTTTAACTTGAGTTCTTTTTTAGTTCCGCGCTCGCAACTTCCACCACTTCCGGAAGTATTAAAGAAAAGAATGAATTACGGCGGGTAAGCCCCGCCTTAACCTAACGCTTTGATTTGATTTAAAACTTCTTGGGCATGGCCCTCCGGTTTTACTTTGCGGAATTCAGCAATTTCTTTTCCATTTTCATCAAACACAAATGTGCTTCGTACAATTCCCATTACTTTTTTTCCGTACATATTTTTTTCTTTAATCACATCAAACGCTTTGCAGAGCTTTTCATCCTGGTCAGAAAGCAAATCAAATGTAAAATTGAACTTACATCGGTATTTATCATGGGAAACAACGCTGTCGCGGGATACTCCGAAAATTTCCGTGTTTAACCTTTTAAACGATTTATGAAGCTCGTTAAACTCTTGGCCTTCCATCGTGCAGCCCGGAGTATTGTCTTTCGGGTAAAAGAAAAGAACGACTTTTTTCCCCTTAAGGCCGCCCAAGGAAACGTCATCACCGTCAGAATTTTTTAATGTTAGTTTAGGTAATGTCTTTACCGTTAACTCTTGTTTCGTATCTTCTGATCCAGTCATTTTCTTTTTTAACGCCACGGCTTTTCTCCTTAAAGAATTTGCCATTAGTTAACACTACCGACTCTTTCTGTCACTTGGGTTGTCGGTTGGAATTGCGTTATCAGGATCGCCATCGGGAATTTGGTTAGGATTTTGAGGTTGATTGGGATTTGGATACTGGTCTGGATTAGCATTAGGATCTTCTGCTGGATTAACCGCTGGATCATTACTGGGCGCATCCCTCGGAGGATCGCGATGAATTGAACTTTCACCTTGGTCAGTCTCTAAAATATTTTTCATCAAAGTATCAGGATTCGATCCCTCTCCCCCGGCAGTGGGACTGACGGGCTTAGGAATTTTTTTAGGTCTAACGATAGGTTTGTCGCCATCCGTAACTTCTTGGTCAGGATTATTGGGATCTTTTGTAGGATCCGGACTCTCCACAATATCGGTTGGTTCTTCAATGACCGGCGGAGGAGGAAGCCAGGTTTCAACTAATTCGATGGCTCCTTTAACGGGGACATTTGTTTCAATTTTACTGATGGGATAAAGATCTTTTAAAACTCGCCCTTTAATTTTTAATACCGATTCACCTTCAGCAGTATAAATAAGGTCATCCAATTCGATGACTTCCTGAGCTTGACGGTTTCGACTCAAATTATGGCACGTCATACGATCTAATGTATTTTTTGACCAAGTCAGATCACATTTAATATTTTTTGAACTTAAAGATGCGGCTAACCCGATTACGTCAGATAGTTCTTTCGGAAAAAATTCGACTTGGATTCGTCCGTCAGATTCTTTCATAAACGCGAAAGGGGAATTTCCCCTGCGGCAGTTCATAGTAAACCATGAGCCCTCATCAGTTTTTCTAACTTCGAACTGATCGCAAATACTTTTCCCTTGCGGAACTGGTACGCGGGATTGGTTTTTCCCCAGGGCTCTGACCAAAGGATAAAATTCAACTACGATTTGGTTTTCGGGAGTATCCAATAATACTTTCCAAGCAGCTCGTTCCACGGCCAATGCTTGGATTAATATGCGAAGTCTAGTGGCGTCCCGCTGTATTCGGGGATCTTCGATTTTCTTCACAACAACGGGCTCTGCAAAACCATTTAGATCGGATTCTTTGTTAACCGGGCCTTGCTTTTGACAACCTCGAAACGAACACCCTGCTATAAACAATAAAAGAGTCAGGACCCCGACAAAGGATAGGCATGTTTTAATAGTGTTCTTTGACATTGCGGTCATACCCTATTGTAGTCATAGAAATCGCTAGACTTGGAGTTTTTTCCACTTCTATCATTGGTAATGCAGACCTAGGAGGCGTCGTGGAAAGAATTTGGCTAAAGAACTATCCAAAAGGTGTACCGGCAGATATTGACCCTACACAATACGCTAGCATCATCGATGTTTTTAATGATGCTTGTAAACAGTTCGGGCCACAGCCCGCATTTACAAATCTAGGTGTAACTTTAACTTTCGATCAATTACATAAAATGGTCGATAACATGGCTTCATTTTACCAAAACGAATTAAAGCTAAAAAAAGGTGATCGCATCGCGGTTCAAATGCCCAACCTTTTACAATTCCCCGTCGCCGTTTTTGCGGCACTTAAGGTTGGATTAGTCGTTGTAAACACTAACCCACTTTACACCGCCAAAGAAATGGAACATCAGTTCAAAGATTCAGGCGCAAAAGCCATAGTAATTCTGGCAAATTACGGAGCACTGTTAGAACAAATTATTCGCCAAACATCCATCGAGTCAGTAGTAGTCACTGAAATCGGAGATCTATTTCCATTCCCAAAAAGTTTATTAGTTAACTCAGTTGTAAAATACGTTAAAAAAATGGTTCCGAAGTTTCATTTACCGCAAGCCTACACAATGCGCGAAGCTTTGCAAATCGGCAGTATGAAGCCGGCTTCCGCTGTTGAAGTAAAATCTTCTGACATTGCATTCCTTCAGTATACCGGAGGAACTACCGGAGTTTCCAAAGGCGCAATGCTTTCAAACCGAAACGTCGTTGCAAACATGTTGCAAATTTTAAACTGGATTTCTCCGTTCCTGGAAAAGGGAAAAGAAATTGCGGTTGCCGCCCTTCCGATGTACCATATCTTTTCATTGACGGCGAATTGCCTGGCGTTCATGTCTTTCGGTACACACAATGTTTTGATTACCAATCCCCGCGACATCCCAGCCTTCATTAAAGAACTAAATAAATATCCATTTACACTAATGACAGGTGTTAATACGTTATTTAACGCCCTGATGAACCACGCTGATTTTGAAAAAGCGAATTTAAAGCATATGAAAGTAAGTGTGGCAGGCGCAATGGCACTCCAACGTGCAGTCAGCGAACGATGGAAAAAATTAACCGGAAGCGTAATTGTCGAAGGTTACGGACTAACCGAAGCGTCACCCGTCATTTGCGTAAATCCATTGGGCGGAACTGATCGCGTAGGCACAATCGGAATGCCAGTACCAAGTACCGAAGTAAGACTAGAAGACGATAACGGCAAAGAAGTAGAAATCGGCGGCATCGGCGAGTTATTAGCAAAAGGCCCGCAAGTCATGTTGGGTTACTGGAACCGCCCAGACGAAACAGAAAAAGTAATCGATAAAAACGGCTGGTTACACACCGGCGATATCGCAACGGTAGATGAAACCGGTTTCTTCAAAATAGTAGACCGAAAAAAAGATATGATTATCGTTTCCGGATTTAACGTATATCCAAACGAAGTAGAAGACGCACTAGCAAACCACCCCGGCATCCTAGAAGCGGCAGCCATCGGAGTACCAGACGGCCACTCAGGCGAAGTAGTAAAAGTGGTAGTAGTAAAAAAAGATCCAAATCTAACGGCAGAAGATGTTATCAAACACGCAAAAGCCTCACTAACAAACTACAAAGTACCAAAACTAGTAGAGTTCAGAACCGAACTACCAAAAACAAATGTAGGCAAAATATTGCGTAGGGCTTTAAGGGATCAACCACCAACAACGTAAAAACAGTAACTGCGACGGCGACGGCAACAGGAACAGGACAGAAAACTGAAACTGCCACCGAAACCGCATCAGTAACCGTGACAGTCCCCGCGAGGGTACCGATGCGGTTGCCGGTAACGGTATCAGTCCCGTTGTCCGCAGCCGAAGCCGTTCGTCGCACCCGTTCCCGTCCCGT
>JAZKJI010000233.1:0-222 GCA_040384405.1 Bdellovibrionota bacterium | reverse complement strand
TGACCGAACGGTTTAACGATTTTTTTTCAATTGTATTTCCAATAAATTAAAAAATTTCTCTTCAATGTAAGAGTAGATGATTCTTCCGATTGTTTTGGCGATTTTTTCCTATTCCCCACTCCCCACTCCCCATCCCCCGAGTACGGCGCAGGAAGAGGGAAAAGTTAAACCCAAGTGACGGTTCGGCGGAGGGGGGGAAAGTATTTTTCCTTTTGGGGGCTC
>JAZKJI010000232.1:0-3463 GCA_040384405.1 Bdellovibrionota bacterium | reverse complement strand
AGTCAGGTCTGTTTAGCCCCATTATTTACTAGATGTTGGTATTCCAGAACCACGCGATAACGATAATTGCGAAAAGTATCAGTAACAGTCTCAGCATACTTTTTGTGGTTTGCATTAGCGGAAATCCTCCAGAAATTTTCGACCGACTCGCAGAAAGATTAAGAATTCTAAAGATTTTTTCGGTAGACGAGGGGCTTTTATTGAGGGAAATTTACGTTTTAGACTATGGTCCGGCAGGACCAGGAGATTCAATGTCTGTTAAAGACCGTGTATTGATTGTCGACGATGAACCACTGATCAGGGAACTCTTGTCGCAAATTTTATCAGAGAAATTTGAAGTACTACATGCCAATGACGGCGAAGAAGCAGTTGTAAAAGCAATCTCAGAAAGTCCGAAAGTTATCTTGCTGGATATTTTGATGCCGAAAATGAATGGCGTCGATGCCTGCCGTGAAATCAGAAATCATCCAGAAACTAAATTTTGCCAAATTATAATGGTCACCGCATGTAACGAAACTCGAGATCGTATCGAAGCATTTAATTCGGGCGCCGACGATTTCATCGGAAAGCCATTTAATGCTGCCGAATTAATTTCCCGTGTGGAATCTAAAATCCAACGCTACGAAGAATTAGTCGAGATGAATAAAAAAGGCCGTGCTGACCATGCTTTCGGCGATATTCGCTTGGACCAAGAATCACTCCAGGTATTTGTGCGCGATCAAGTTTTAGAATTACCTCCGATCGAATTTAGAATTCTACATAGCTTATTGAAAAACCCTGGCCAGGTAGTTAGCCGGGAAGTGATTGCGAAAAATGTTTGGGGTGCGGATGCAACGACCGAGCGGATTATTGATCCACATATTTCGGCCCTTCGCCGTAAAATCAAGGATGCATCGGTAGAGTTAAAGACAGTCTATGGCGAAGGATACAGCCTTGCCAATAAAGCCAGTTTTGGTCCGATCCGGACTTCAGTAACGAAGAAATAATAATACGATGAGAGATTTTTTTCGCAACCGTGCGCAGGCTATAAATAAAAAACAATTTAGTTCTAAATGGTTTCTGGCTTTGTTTGTCGGCACCGTAATTTATTACCTGACAATTAAGTTGGGATTTAATTATGCGATGGCCCCGAACAGTGCATCGCCCGTATGGCCCGCTGCCGGCGTCGGTGTCATATTAATTTTGACCTTGGGATATTGGGCGGGTCCCGCTATATTAATCGGTGCCTTTGTTGCTCATTACCAGGCCGACCATGCATTTGCTTTTCCGTTGTGGGCCAGTCTCTCGAACTGGCTGGAAGCATTTGTCGCCGTTCGATTCTTTTTGTTTCTTCAACCCGTTGGCGAAAAAATTGGCGAATACGGTAATCACGTTTTATTGTTTTTAGTCGCGGCGGTTTCGGCAATTGTCGGGGCTTCCGTCGGTGTAACGGGACTTTATCTGTTTCATTTTGTTTCGGCTGAAGGAATTATTAATGCATGGTTAACTTGGTGGTCTGGCGATGCGATTGGAATATTGGCCCTTGCGCCCTTAGCTTCCGTAAGAATTGCGTTTCCCAAAAGTAAAATCGAGTTTTTAGAAAAAGCATTTTCAACTTTTTGTATTTTAGCAGCCATCGCATTGACAACTTATATGGTGTTCTCGGATCAAAGGTGGGCCCCATATTTGATGGTCATTTTTCCATTCTTGCTTTTATCTGCGGCGTTACTTCCCAAAATTTCGATGTATATCGCTGCTACGTTGATTGGGGCAGTCGGCGTTTGGAAAACCTGCGAGGGTCTAGGCCCATTTTCAGGCGGTACTACAAATGAAAACCTACTACACCTGCAGGTTTTTTTAGCGGCAGTGTTTTTTACGACTCACGTATTGGTCGTTTTAAGACAGGAAAGATCCCTTCGAATACCAGGAATCGCTTTAATGTTTTGTTGGTGTTTGACCGCAACTGCATATTTTAGCTCGTATACTTCGGGGGCCGAAAAAGAGCGCGAGAATTTTAAAGTAACTGCACGGCAAATGACTGAATCTTTAAAAGATCGTTTAGAGGACTACACTCGTGTTCTGGAAAGCGGAGCAAGTCTGTTTTATTCTTCTGAAAATGTCAGGGAAGAAGAGTTCAATACTTTTGCGCAAAAGCTGCGGCTACGCGAACGATACCCCGGAATTTCGGCGATTGGTTTTATTTCTTACGTTCGCAGTAAAGACGCAAAAACTTTTGAAAATGACAATTTCCCGATCCAAGAGTTTAAGCAAGGAGCCAAAAAAAGCGGCGACCACTTGGTATTAAAGTATTTGTATGTGCCGAACCCAAAAACTATTGGCCTTGATCTTACAACCGAACCAAAACGCCTAGAGGCAGCCCTTCGGGCAAGGGACTCCGGACAGGCCGTATTAACCGAGCCCATCATTTTAAAAACGTACGGAAAAATTGGTTTTCTTTTAATGAAACCCCTATACGCCGTCAAAGAAGATATTGATGATATCCAATTACGGAGAAAACATTTTCTTGGGCTGATTCATTCTCCAATCTTGGCAGAGGATTTTATTAATTCCATATTGTTGCGGCCGGAAGCAAATCCGCTCTCTATGACCGCTTATGCATTGACCAATGAAGGAAAAGTTTCTCTGTATAACAGTGCTGACAAGGGAAAACCGCAATCGGAAGCAATAACCTACGCTGACTTTGCCGGAGTTCCGTTTGAGTTTCATTGGCGACGGGCAAGTAGTTATATTGGAACAAGTAATTACATGGCAACTTGGGTGGCGTTCTTTGGGATTCTGATATCAGCATGTATCGCGGTTTTAATTTCTACTTTGGAAAATCTGACTTCAAGAGCCCAAAGTATCGCCGACGCCACGAACATGGAGCTAAGGGAACGCGAAAAAAAATGGCGGACTCTCATGGATATTGCGCCCGTCGGGATTTATTTAACCACTCCGGAAGGACGAACTGTTTATTCCAACCGCTGCTTGGCAAAAATGATCGGAGTAACTGCAGAATCATTAGTTGATTTTAATTGGTTCAACTTTATTCATCCCGATGATCAAAAAATGATTTCCGACCGATGGGATGACTTTATTAAAAATAAAACGCCATATCTGATAGATTACCGATTCGCAAAAAATACGTCAGATGGATTAGAAGTTACTTTTGTTAGGGCCGAGGCCACTGCGCTCATAGACGACGACGGAAACGTGACCGGATATTTAGGGGTCATTCAAGATATTACCCAGTTACAAGAACAACAAATCGCAATGGTAACGGCCTCAAGAATGTCTTCCCTTGGTGAGATGGCTGCAGGTATCGCCCATGAAATTAATAATCCACTGACAATTATTTCGGGCAACATGCAATTACTGAAAAATGCTCTAGATAAAAACAGTGCGACCGATCCACTGATGGCAAGATACGCGGCTAATGCTGAATCAACCGTCAATCGTATCGTACAAATTATTAAAGGATTAA
>JAZKJI010000231.1:0-22951 GCA_040384405.1 Bdellovibrionota bacterium | reverse complement strand
TCTGCGACCTCAACAAGATCGTTGGCTACTGTGGAAACGCCGGTTAAAATTGCCAATATCAACGCCGAGCTAAATGATAAATCATGGGAAAAAGCGTAGGCTGCAACCGAACCAGCGAGGGCCGCAACTGCACCCACACTTAAATCAATTCCGCCCGTAGCAATAACCAAAGTCATTCCCAGCGCTACTAATATTAACGGAGCCGCTCGAAGTGCGATATCAACAAGGCTTCCGTATATTTGACCGTTCTTTACCATAAAGCTAAAAAATGCCGGATTTACGATCGCATTAAATAATAATAAAAAACCCAAAGCTAACAATGGCCATAATAACGGAGAAACAGTAAACTTCTTCATTAGTGTAACCCCGCATTGGTTGTTGTCGTCGCTTGGCCAATAACGGAAACAATAGAGTCCTCGCCAATTTCGGTGCCTTCAAGCTCGGCAATTTTTTGACGATCTTTTAAAACCGCAACTCGGGAACAGCTGCGAACAACTTCTTCCAATTCTGAAGAAATAAATAAAATCGATTTTCCGGTAGCGACTAATTTAGAAATATATTTTTGAATTTCCGCTTTGGCTCCGACATCAATCCCACGAGTAGGCTCGTCCAGAATTAACAGACGGGGATCGAGAGCTAACCATCTGGCAAGGATTGCCTTTTGTTGGTTGCCACCACTTAAAGTTTCGATGGGTTGTTCAGCGTCGCGGGTTTTAATTCCCAATGCCTTAATAAAACCATCCGCAATTTCTTTTTGCTTTTTTGGAGAGATAAAATTGAACCAACCCTTGTGGGCCTGCAAAGCTAAAATAATATTTTCACGAACACTTAATGTTGGAAAAATCGCTTCTACTTTACGATCCTCGGGACTTAATGCAAATCCTTGTTGAATTGCATCCCGCGGGTTACTGAATTTTAATTCTTTACCGTCAATGGATAAAGTTCCGGTCGTAGAACTATCAAGTCCAAAAAGTAACCGGGCAATTTCAGTGCGACCCGACCCAAGTAATCCCGCAAGACCTAAAATTTCACCATCTTTGATTTGTAAATCAAACGGCTCAACACTTCCGGCCCGTCCCAAATTTTTGCATTCTAGCCAAGCCTTATTAGCAGTACCGGCCGATTTATCCTGAACGATAACTTCGTTATCAACTTGGGATAGTTCCCGGCCCATCATTTTTGCGACAAGTTCAGTGCGGGGTAGTTGGGCCGTTTCTTTTTCAATAACGAATTGGCCATTACGAAGAACGGTAATGCGATCAGAAATTTCGTAAACCTGATCCAAAAAGTGAGTGACGAAAACAATAGCTAAGTTTTGTGAGCGAAGTTTGCGCAGAACTATAAATAAGCGTTCAACTTCTTGTTTATCAAGACTGGAAGTTGCTTCATCTAAAATTAAAACTTTTGCATTTAAATCTAATGCCCGCGCAATGGCAGTCATTTGTTGAATGGCGATAGGGTAGTCTTCCAACGGTAGATCTACATCAATGTTTAAATCTAATTTTGCCAAGGCTGCGATAGCACCTTTTCGCATACTTCCCCAGTCGATGGTTCCCCATCGGCGAGGTTCGCGGCCTAAATAAATGTTTTCAGCGACCGACAATGTGGGAATCAAATTTACCTCTTGGTAAACAGTGCTGATTCCCAAATTCTGTGCTTCAAAGTTTGATTTTGGTGTAATTACTTTTTCATCAAGTTGAATTGTTCCGGCTTCGGGAGTGTGGATACCGGTAATAACTTTAATCAAAGTTGATTTGCCGGCGCCGTTTTCGCCCATCAGTGCGTGGATTTCGCCGGGAAAAAGGCGTAGCTGCACATCCCGCAAAGCAGGAATACCCTGGAACGCCTTAAATATTCCCTGAACATTCAACACTGGTTTCATTTTTTTACTTTTGGTAAGTTTTTTTAGTACTGGCGGCTAGCGATGACGTCTTTTGCCGTCGAACTTTCAAAAGTTTGATCTTCGATCACAACTTTTTTAGGAAGTGAGTTTCCCCCGATGGCTGCTGATACCGCGTCGAAAGCAGCGGGACCCAGTAACGGATTACATTCAACGGTCGCGTTTAACTTACCGGCAACCATAGCTTCGAAGGCTGGTTTAACCCCATCAATCGAAATTAGAAGAATGTCTTTACCCGGTTGCATTCCTGCCTCTTCAATCGCTTGAATCGCGCCCAACGCCATATCGTCGTTGTGTGCGTAAACGGCTTGAATATTTTTGCCTTCTGATTTCAAGAAAGCTTCCATGACTTCTTTCCCTTTAGCACGGGTAAATTCACCAGTCTGAGATTTGATAACTTTCATTCCCGGGTGATCTTTTAAAACTTCCGCGAATCCAGCTTTACGATCAATTGCCGGTGCTGCACCTGGAGTTCCTTGAAGTTCGACGATATTAGCTTTGCCACCAGTTTTTGTCGCTAACCAACGAGCAGCTTTTCGTCCTTCTTCAACAAAGTCAGAAGCGATTAATGTTGCATACAAAGTATCATCGGTAGTTTTAATTCCGCGATCAACAAGCACCACTGGAATCTTTGCCGCTTTAGCTTCACGAAGAACCGGTTCCCAACCTGTTTCAACAACCGGGGCTAAAATTATTGCATCAACTTTTTGCGCGATGAATGCGCGTAATGCTTTGATTTGATTTTCTTGTTTTTGTTGAGCATCAGAAAAACGTAAATCAATTCCGCGTTTTTTTGCTTCTTCTTGAATGGATTTAGTCTCGGCACTTCTCCACGCGCTTTCAGCACCGATCTGAGAAAAGCCCACAACTTTAACTGGGCCGCTAGCCGCTGGTTGGTTGTCAGCCGCGGATGGTGCAGCTGTATCATCTTTTTTAGTACAACCTGTTAACAGGCCAATTATTAAGAAAACACTAGAAAGTAATTTTGCTATTGATTGTGTATGCTTCATCTGATCCCCCACCGAATTAAGCTTTGCGAAAAAAAATTTTGTATCTTCATGACAGACAAAATACTTCGCAACTGGCGAGTAACATGATTGGAAAAACCCATCAAGAGTAAATGCTCGTTCATTCAGTTTATTGTTCGTTTTGCAGTGCATATCCGTGGGGATGCTTTTGATGCCATTTCCACGCGTGTTCAATAATTGTGGTGACGTCAGGGTATTGGGGCTTCCATCCCAAATCGTTTCTAATTTTTTCACTGCTGGCTACTAATGTAGCAGCATCACCGGCACGACGCGGATATTTCTCGACTGAAATAGAAGCGCCGGTCACTTTTTGACAGGCTTGAATTACTTCCAAAACTGAGAAACCATTTTCGCTGCCCAAATTATAGACTTGTCCTTGCCCGGGTTTAATCGCTTCTAGTGCCAATGAATGAGCACGAACTAAATCCTGAACGTGAACGTAATCGCGTACGCAAGTTCCGTCATGAGTTGGATAATCTGTTCCGTAAATTGGAAGGACCACTTGTGAACTCATAGCCGACTGTAAAACCCTCGGAATTAAATGGCTTTCTGGTTGGTGAGCTTCACCGATATCGCCATCAGGATGGGCGCCGGCAACGTTAAAATATCTTAAGACGGCGAATCCTAAATTTGCGGCACGGGCAAAATCATGAATTGCATCTTCCACCATCATTTTTGATTTTCCGTAAGGATTCAGGGGAGCTCGCTGATGCGTTTCTTTAATTGGCGTTTCAACGGGATTTCCGTAAACCGCCGCTGTCGAAGAAAAAACAAAACGCTGAATTCCGAAATCACAAATATACTTAATAAACGATAATGCAGCCGAGAAATTATTTGCGTAGTACTTGTACGGTTTCTCCACACTTTCGGCGACTTCAATATGGGCAGCAAAGTGCATGACGGCGTCGATAGAATTATTTATCAATACTTCCTTAACTAAATTCTCGTCAGAAACGTTTCCTTGGACGAAACAAGCTTCCGGAGCTATGGCTTCGCGATGACCGGTTGATAAATTATCGATGACCACAACTTTGTGGCCCTGCTGAATCAGGTGGCGAACTGCGTGGCTTCCAATGTATCCGGCGCCGCCGGTGACAAGAATATTCATAGAAAATTCATAGATGGGTCAGTGAAAATTGTCACCAAGCAATTGACCAACACACTCGGTAAGTTTAAGTTTTGCCCAGCTTGTTAACTAAAGAGGTTACATGTTTCGCAAGGACCTAATAAAACCTGACGGCCGCAGACTCCATCTTTATTCGCGAAAACCAATTAGCGATGGAATTATAGCGACAAATCCTCCTCATGATCCGGTGAAACCAAATCCTCATATGCGTTGGCACCCATTACGTGGAGAATGGGTAATATATGCGAGTCACCGTCAAGACCGTACATTTTTACCTCCGAAAGAATATTCTCCGCTGGCGGTTACTAAATCGATGGATTTTCCGACGGAACTTCCGGCGGGTGATTACGAAATGGCCGTTTTCGAAAATCTTTTTCCGGCGCTCAGTCTGGGTGCTGAAGGAATGGTACAGTCTTCCGTTGAAACACAAGCAGGCGTTGGCGTTTGCGAAGTTGTGGTTTTCACGCAAGATCCGGATGCCTCGTTGGGTGCACTTTCCGTTGAAGAAGTAAAATTAGTTCTGCAAGTACTTGCCGACCGAACTAAAGAAATTGGTGCGAACCCACAAGTAAAATATGTTTTACCATTTGAAAATCGTGGAGTTGAAGTGGGCGTTACTCTTCACCATCCGCACGGACAAATTTATTCTTATCCATTTGTGCCTCCGGTTCCCGCAAAAATGTTGGAAATGCAGTTAAAGCATTTTGAAAAAAATGGGCGAACACTTTTACAAGACTTTACGGCGACCGAAGTTAATGACGGCCGTCGAATCATCGCAAACGAAAAAACTGCCAAGGCATATCTTCCAGCTTGTGCTCGTTATGCTTATGAAACTTGGGTTGTACCAGACCGGCCGGTTGCTTGGCTTTATGATTTAAATGAAGACGAGTTAATGGATTTGGCTAAAACGTTAAAAACTGTACTTATGAAATTTGATAAAATGTGGGATAGACCGTTTCCATACTTGCTGACTTTGTTTCAAGCTCCGACAGATGGTGCTGCTCATCCAGCGGCCCATGCCCATTTTCAAATTTTTCCAGCTTACCGCACCCAGGGTAAATTAAAATATTTGGCCGGAACAGAATTGGGCGGAGGAATTTTTGTGAATGACAGTTACCCAGAAGTAAAAGCAGCTGAACTGCAAGCCGTTGAAGTAAAGTTTTAATCGGGGATCAAATGGAAGTTCAAAGAAAATTAAAATTTATCCGGGAACTATTGGCCGCAAAAAAAATAAATGCGGTTCATTTGCGCGGGGTCGATTGGTTCAGTTGGGCAACGGGTGGTGGAACCAGCGTTGTGATCATGACCAATGAAATCGGGGTCGCCGAAGTATTAGTTACTGAAACTGAAGCGTGGGTGCTGACAAATAATATTGAAAATTCCAGGCTTGTAAAAGAAGAGTTAACGGAAGATTTTCGGGTAACTTCATTTCCTTGGCAGGATACAAACGCCATTGAAAATTTCGTGTCTGAAAAAATCGGCCAGGGATTAATTGCCTCTGATCGTCCGCGGGGGAAGGAACCATCACTTCCAAAAGAATTATTAATTTACAAAATGAAAATGCAGCCCGAAGAAATTACCCGCTATCGCCAAATGGGAAAAAATGCGGCCGAGGCCATGACGGAAGCGATGTCATTGGCAAAACCAGATTGGACAGAAAATCAGTTGGCAGGCGCCGGTGCAAAAGCACTTTGGTCGCGCGGCCTTGAACCCACTTTGATTTTAGTCGCGGGTGAAAGTCGTAAAGAAATATTCAGGCATCCCATTTCTAAAGATGCGCAACTAGGCAGTGGCGCGATGATGGTATTTTGTGCCCGTCAATATGGATTGTATGCAAACTTCACGCGATTTGTTTATTTCCGCGATCTAAATGAAACCGAACAAAAGCGCTTTGATTCATTATTCGTTATAGAGTCCGCTGCTTTTAAAGCTACTAAAGCTGGGCATACTTTAAACCATGTTTATAGCGCTTTGGCTTTTGGATACGCGGCCCAAGGTTTGACAGAAGAAATTGATAAGCACCATCAAGGTGGACCGACGGGTTACTTATCGCGGGAATTAGTGGCAAAACCATTGGGCGAAAAATTTCCGGGCAACAAACAAACAGATTTAGCTTCGGATTTAAAAATGGAATCTGGAATGGCTTTCGCGTGGAATCCTTCTTTGCCCGGCGCCAAGATCGAGGACACGGTTTTACTTTCAGAAACGGGATTAGAAGTATTAACGGTCGACCCTAAATGGCCAGTTAAAGAAGTTAATGGTTTAAAACGTCCTAACGTTTGGATTCGAAAATGATCAAAGAAGTTTCTGCAGAGGCCAAGGGCCGGGTTAATTTAATCGGCGAGCATACCGACTATAATGGCGGTTGGGTATTGCCAACGGCAATCCCGCAGGGAACCAAAGTTAATTTGTCTGCTCGAGATGATATGGAAGTCCATGCAACAACGGGAATGTCTTTTTCAAAGGCCGAGTCCGCACTGAAATATACCATCGGTAAAGAAAGTCCTACGAAATCTTGGATTGATTACATTCAAGGTGCCACAAAAATTTTGTTAGCGGCCGGTCACCCTGTTCGCGGATTTAATATTCACGTGGAATCGACGGTGCCGGTCGGAAGTGGATTATCTTCTAGCGCAGCATTAGAAGTCAGTTTACTTAAAGCACTAAGGGAAATGTTTTCTTTAAAACTAACCGAAATCGAGATCGCAAAGATCGGCCAACAAATCGAGAACGAATTTGTCGGCGCAAAAGTTGGAATTATGGATCAGATGGCCTGTGCATTGGCAAATTTTGGCGAGGCTTTATTTCTAGATACCAAAAAAATGGAATTTGAACGAATCCGGATTCCTACGGAAAAAATGGATTTAGTGGTTATTAATTCCGGGGTTGAACATCAACACGCCGGTGGTGACTACAATCAGCGGCGCAGCGAATGTGAACAGGCTTGCGAGAAATTATTTATCCGTGAACTTCGGGAATTTGGAATCGAAGATCTTCCAAAGCTTAAGGAACTTCCTGATAAATTAATGCGAAGAGCCCGCCACGTAATTACAGAGAATGAACGGGTTCACCAAGCAGTAGCGGCTATCCGAAGTGGCGATATGGACAAACTTGGACAACTATTTTATGAATCCCACGCTTCGATGCGCGATGATTACGAAGTATCGATTGCCCCCATTGATTTGTTGGTTGAACTTTGCCGCCAGCAACCGGCATCCTACGGTGCGCGATTAACTGGCGGCGGTTTTGGTGGATCCATTGTTGCGATTACTCATAAAGGGAAGGGCAGTGAGGTCGCCAACGCGGTCGCACAAGCTTACTTCGAAAAATCCAAGGTAAAAGCTACGATTTTAGTTCCGGCTCCCCAATAAATTACCACAGACCGTTTCTAAATTTAAATTGCCGAAATAATTCCATCTTGTGGTGAGTTCGGGTCTAAAACCTTCTTCAAGAAATCTTTCGGTGTCGCTGGAACGTTAAACTGATGGCGGCAGGGCCCGACGTTTAATTGATAGTACTGTGAAAACGTACCGTCTGCGGAATCGACAGATGCTTGGCTCTGTGAATTTCCGCCACCTTGAAGAACCACGGAAGTTACGACGTGTAGTCTGGTACCTCCACCGCAAGGAGAAATACTTTCTTGATTACTTTTCGTTGCGGTCCAAAAAAATGATTCTGAGCCAGGGCCACGAAGGCGTTGTCGCATTCCACCCGGAGCAGTTCCACCGGCCACGTACATATCTTTATTTTGTTTTCTAACTAAAGTTGCGCCGTTTTCGAAAAAGTGTTCTGAAATCATCGCGAGCTTCGCGTTTTTTTCTAAAATATAAAATCCACGGTAATCGACTCGGTCCAATGAAATTTGGGTTCCGGGTGCTAATTGCATATCAACACTGACAACACACTTTGCACGTTTTGAATCCGCATCTTGGCGTTGCGCATTTTTTGTCGCCACGTTCATGCGCGAAAATAAAACTGAAAATGAAGATTGGTCAGGCGCAAATACGACGGCGTAAGTTCCTGAGGGACAACCATTTCCGTTGGCGATTGCAGTGGCGCTGATGACTTGCGCTTCCGATTTCCAAACCAATAAAACTTGGGCTGCAAACAAAAAAGCTAAGAGTAAAATCCGTTTTAAAACTGCGTTTGAAATTGTCATGTGGTCCCCCTCGAGTTGTCACAATGGCCCCAGTACGGGGTGCATCATCGCTTCACGAAGGGAAATTGCAAGAGCAAGGCCACGGATTATGATGGTGTAAGTGCGTAAACTCGCTCTGAGAAGTCGAAATAATACCAGTCGGGTTTTGCTGTCATGGGCCAATTAGTGTTGGAAAATTAAAGTGGATATTTTTGAACAGCCATTTGAACAAAATTAAAATCGGCAGCGGGGATGGTTGTCATGTTGAAAGTAGTTGGAAGGGCCGTTACTCCGCCTGGGACATTTCCTACGGGGTTAATTCCAAAAAGCGTTTTCAAGAAGACGCTCGCACCCAAGTAAGTTGCCACCGGAGTTGGATGTTTGCCATCAGTGTAAAGTTTTATTGTCGAGTTCAGGCGAACGTAATCAAAAGATTGCCCAATCGGCGCAAGAATCGCCCCAACCATTCCTGAAACTTCAGTGTAAATTAAATTCAACCTATCAATCGTATCAGCAGGCGAAGTTAAATAAGGCCAATTTTGAAAAAGAACTGCTTTAGCGCCATTTGCTTTAATCAGCTTATCAAATTCAATAACGCTGTTTTTGAAACTGGCTGGATTCGTTAATGGCAGATTACTGAATTCTTGCAATACAACATAATCAAATTTCTTGGTTTGTAGCTCGATGGCAATTTTAGGATTTGCTAAATGCCCACTTAAAGTTTGCCCGCCAACCAAAAAATATCCGTAGGTCACTTTAATTCCATGAAGACCGGCAAGGTACACAATTTTTGCCGGCATATCGTTGGTGTAGGTTAAACTGTTTCCAATAAATAAAATGTTAACTGTCGAAGTAATTGGAACAGGTGCAGGTGCAGGTGCGGGTGCGGGTGCAGGTGCAGGTGCAGGTGCAGGTGCAGGTGCAGGTGCGGGTGCAGGTGCAGGTGCAGGTGCGGGTGCAGGTGCAGGTGCAGGTGCAGGTGCAGGTGCAGGTGCAGGTGCACTAGCTATTGATTGGAGATTGGGTGCAGTTAATCCTTCGGTTTGAAATCCTTTTCCGCAGGCAGTTAATCCAACCAATGCGAATGCGAAGATCAGCAAGCGAGGAAAGTTTTTAATTTGTTGTGAAGTTAAATTGTGTCTCAAAGTGAAATTCCCCACCGTTAGATTTACACTATTGATTTGCAAAAGGAAGACCGGTCTTAATTTGCTCCGTTCGAATTGGGCATTGAATTGTGGTTACCGATTCGACATCGAATAATAAGTAAACGATAAATCTAATATTGGGAAAGCAAACTAACGGCTAAATTAACTTCTTTTCGCGGAGCGCTTGTTCCAAAGCGGGGCGGGTGTTTTGCTGAACGATATCACCGTGAGCGACAATCAACCGGTCAAAATTCCATTGTAAAAGTCTTTTCACGGAAGCTTGAAAAGCGGTTTTATCTTTGATGTAGCCATTCCACATTTTGCTGACGGCTAGTTTTTTAAAAGTACCAAATAAGCGAAACACCATGGGAGCGAACATTCCTTTTGGTTCTGAAATGTTAAAGCACAGATCAGTGACAACCAGTGTTTTGCTTGGTTTGTGGAAAAAAGCAAATTCATTTACTTTTGGAGCACCTTCAATCTTTATAATTTCAACTTCATCATTATAAGGCCAGTGGGCAATGCCCAGTATCTTTTGCCAACCAATTTTAGGAAGTTTATCAGGGTACCCTTCGGTTCCCCATAGGGTTGCTCCGGGAAAATTTTTAGTCGCTTCTTCTATATGCAAATTGTGAATTAGATTTGGTGCAATTATGTCAGTTACTTCTCCACCTTTTTGAATTTCATTAATTTGTGCCGGCGAAAATTTAATGGGGGAAATTAAAAGTTTGCCCTTTGCCAAGGGAATAACCGTCGAGCGAATTGGCAGATGCACACCGGGAACTATCGCAAGGTCGGATAAGTAACAGGAAATTTCCATACACTAAGCTTAAGAATTTAAATTCGGGATGGCAACTACTCTAAGTTTTAGAAACCTTCATTTGTGAAATGCGTTGATCTTTGGCTTCCCATATTTCCTGGATCCAATTTTGTACGCGTTCCCGGAAAACAGGGTCGTCAAGGTAGTGACCTTCTAAAATATCCGGTGGGATAATCATTCTTTCAACGTGGATCTTAACTTTTCTTAATCGGCCCGATAGCAATCCCCAAAGACTGACAGGCCCATCAGGATAAACGATAGTTACATCTAAAATAGAATCAAACTGTTTACCCATGGCTTCGATGACAAAGGCTACTCCGCCAGCTTTCGGCCTGAGTAAGTTTTTAAACGGAGATTTTTGGGCAGCATGCTTTGCCACCCTAAATCGAGTTCCTTCCAAGAAATTCAATATTGAAATGCGTGAACCTTTAAAGCGTTCAGTAGCTTGGCGGGTAGTTTCTAAATCTTTTCCGCGTTTTTCTGGATGTTTTTCTAGCTCGGCCTTTGAGTATCGTTTCATGAATGGAAAATCCAACGCCCACCACGCAATTCCCAATAGGGGTACATACAGAAGTTCTTGTTTTAGAAAAAAGCGTAAAAACGGTACTCTGCGATTAAACAATTTTTGCAGCATAACTATGTCGACCCAGGACTGGTGATTAGAGCAAATCAAGTAAGAACGATCCTTGTGAAAATCATTAAAACCCGTAATTTCAAATTTCGTTGGTGCGACCAGTGCAAGTTGAAAATTATTAAAGCTGATCCAGTTTTCACCCATTCGAATCATCAGTGCAGTCCACCAAGCTTTCATTTTTTTTGTCGGACTAATAACTTTAAAGAAGGCAAATACATAAAGAACCAAACACCAAAAGAAAGTATTAAGTGCAAATAGAATTGAAGAAATTGTGCCGGTAAACCAGTGTGGTAAAAATGAAAGCAAGTTTTTCTCCGTTCTGCCCAATCATTCCTGAAAAAAATTAAAAAAGGTATCTCCTTAGAGCGCAAAACCCGGGGCGTCGAAAGATAAGAGTCTCTGTTTGAGACAAAAATAGGATTTGAATTCGAAATGTCGATTATTAACTCAAGGGAAATAAGTTATTCATCCGATACGTAATAGGATGTCGTACGGGATATTTATTCCGTGGTGCCGTAATTGCTAATTTATCAAGTTAGTCGTGCTTAAGGGGAAATCGAATGGACAAGAAAACCTTCATTAAATCTGTCAAACCAGTGATCAAGGTTTTGAGCGCATTTTTTATCGTGATTTCTTTTCAGAACTGCGGCGGTTTTAAAGCAACCTCGGCATCCGGCACAAGTTCAAGTATTTTGAGTTCACCAGTTTCTCCATCTCCATCGCCTACGCCGATTCCTGCGCCGGCACCACCACCGACATCGAGCCCAGCGCAACTTTCTACCAAAGCAGGAGTGCTTCTTCCCTCGGGATTCGTGCTTAAACAATCAGATATGTTCGGCACATCAGGAAATATTAATTCCGTCGCGGCATTGCATGCGAAATATTACGAAGGCCAGTATTACAATCGCGATGCGAATGGGAAAGTTCGAATTCCAAACGTAGTTATTAATAATGAGCAGCAAACTTATCAACACTTCGAAAATTCTAACGTCTTTAAATTTAATTCTGACCGCTTGACGATTCAAGGACGGGGGCAGCCTGATGGTTCTATTCAATCCGGAGAGATCGTCAGTAAATTTGAGGCGCGAAGTTGGTGTGTCGAAGCTAGATATAAAATCCCAAGCGCCAATAAATCCTGGCCAGCATTTTGGCAATATGCTTCCGTCGGTACTTCCGCGGATGGATTAAACAACGATGGATCGGAAGTAGATGTTGAACAACCCATCACTGATAATCAAGGTGTTAATCACGTCACGATGTTAAATCACGGAGCGACTGAAACCGAAGTAACAATTTTGAATTCGGATTTTACAAAACCGTATATGACTTATTACTCGACGACCTTTGATGCCAGTGCAGCTCCTCACTATTACACTTCTTGTTATGATGACCGGGTCGGAGAGTTAACTCGGTATATCGATGGTAAAGTAATGTACAAAGCTAAATGGAAATGGAATCAGTCGTTAGGTGGAACGGGTAAGGGCCCGGATGCTTCCACAATCTTTAATCTTGCCGTTGGCGGAGTGTGGCCCGGCAATCATCCTAATCCAAGTTCCTACAGTGGTGATTTGGATTTATACTCTTTGGAATACTTCGGCCTATAATTTAAAATCTGTTTAACCCGCCAAACGTCCTGAAAATAAAGCCGTCCTATTATAATACCGATAAATTTAGGTGGTTTACCTAATTGGAATACTTTTATTTTTTAACACTGCATTCGCTGCAGATCGATGTGCCGACACATCGGCGGAGCATTTGCATTCCAAAATTCACAAATGTGAAATGAAAATGATCGAGCTCGGTTGTTTCGAGCAAGCGAATAAAGATCCGGTTTATAGGGATAGCCTAAGAAGTTGTAAGTCCGATCCCGATATTGTGGATTCCGCTGCGCAAATCGCGGGTGGATGTGCGTTTGGTGTAGGTAAATTCGGTTGGGACATAGCAAAAGGTTTAGTCTACGATTTACCGAATGCCATTATTGGGGGCCTGACAAATCGAGATCGTAGGTTGCAAATTGATAGCTGCATGAGCAGTCCAGAGTGCTTAAGCGGACTGCAGATTGCCGCCGCTGATCCCAGTCTGTCTCGATTACCCACGTTAACCCGGAGCCAAGTAAGTAAATTATTTGATATCATCGTTGAAAAAGAACGAGCTCAAAGTTTTCGCCATTCACAAATGATGGCCGCCGGATTTCGTTATGCCTTGCAAGTTGAAAGAGACCAAAAGCTTAACCGTTTTTCAAACGAATGGTGGGCCGCCGTTGAATCCGAACATCCCGAATACGCAAAATCAGTGCGGGCGACCCGTGCCAGCCAACAACCAGATCATGTGTGGACACAAATTTATAAAGCAATCAATCGCGAGGTCGGCTGCCTTAGACCAGGTGTGGGTGCTCGTCGTGCTTGTTACGTGGTTGCGGCGACCTTAGCAATCGTTGCTCCTGAATTATTGGCCGCAAAAACCAGATTGTTAAGTGCGGCAAGGACCGCAAACACTGGGAAGAAGTTTAAAACAATTCCCATTCAGAATAAATACAAGGGCGAGGAACTGGGTCAATCGGAATTTTTTCGCGAAACAAAAATTCGTTATTATGACGACGTTGAAAGAGAAGCTTATCGGGTCACCGCCAGAGATGGGAAATTGTATAACGCCGCCGGTGAACCAATGAATGGGAAGAATTTAATTTTTGTCATGAGCGAGGATGGTGCATTTTATGCCGGTACTTCTGCTCCGGGTTTTCGTCATCATTCTAGTTTTCTGGCTGGCCAGCCGGTTGCTGCCGCTGGAGAAATGATTGTGGAAAATGGAAACCTCATTGCAATCTCAAGAAAAAGCGGTCACTACGCGCCATCAGCTGACAGGCTTAGTTTGGCAATAGGGGAACTAGCAAGATTAGGTTTAAATACCGCAACGACAAGAGTCGTGGAGGCTGTGAATAGTAGGGGCAGCCTGTTTGATGCCATGGTTTCAGAAGGATGGGTTGCGCCTCCTCGGAAAACTCCCCCGGCGAGACGCCCACCTGCGACGGTCAAGCCACTGCCGGTTATTCGAATTCCTTCACCAAGCGGACCCTAAATTCCGTTCTAGCGCAAAACCATTTTTCTGTTATATTTATTTCCGTGAAAGATCATCCTTGGAAGTGGGTTCAGTATAAAACCGGAATGTGTACAGGCTGCATTGGGGCTTGTTGTACGATGCCCGTTGAAATAAAAGCGGAAGACTTGGTACGCCTAGGTGTGGCCACAGTTGATGAAATAACTTCTAGCCCTAAGAAAACCGCTAAAAGATTAATTAAAGAAGGAATTATAAGTAGCTACCGCGATGCGAGTGGCAATTATATGCTGACTCAAAAAGCCAACGAGGATTGCTATTATCTAGATACCCGAACGCGGCTGTGTACGGTTTATGAAAAGAGACCCGAAGTCTGCCGCCAGTTTCCTTCGGTAGGGCCCCGGCCTGGGTATTGTCCACTTACTAAGAAGTGATTCAGGGACTTGTCCCTGCGGGAGCTATCAATGAAAATTCGTTACAGCTAATTTTTTCTGAAGTGAAACAAGATGAAATAAGCTATTGTCCGTTCCATCAAGGAGTTCAAAATGCAAAGGGTGATTATATCTTTCTGTATGCTGATAGGTACGTTTTCTTCAATGGCGATCGCTTCCGATGTGTGTTTGGATTCAAAGTTAAGATTTAATTCCCATCTAGCGATTTCATGTCCCGACGTAAATTCAATTTGCTTAACGGATTATATCGCTGAAGTAAGAAGTACTGATTTGGTTTTAAAAAAAGATGAAGCAGTAATTGCCTCGTATCCTTTTCAGTCTTCTTTTGTAGAAAATTATTCTGACGTCGCTCAAGAAATTGGTTTCACCTATTGGGCTCAAAGTGACGACAACTTTATTTCTTTACTTTATCCAAACGATGGATTTTGGCCAGCAACGGTCACGGGTGAATTGCATGAGATGGTAATTTCAACCGGAAAGACAAATTCCCAAGGCGGAGTTTACCTTTCTCAAATTTGTACCTACACTTTAGGCACTAAAGCTATTAAGTAGAATTGCGTTTAAATTGCGGACCGGCTGTGCGGTCGATTGATATACTAGTCACAGCTTCCAATATCATGAAGTTTACGGGTAGTAGTCTCAACGAATGGTTTAGAAGTGAACATCGCAATTTTTGAATTTCCTTGTACGAAGTCGATCATCACTTGGCGAACGATGGAAGTATCTTCCTTTAGAACGTCTTGGCTGCCAGAGCACGCACAGTTATAAGCATATTGCGTCGTAGTAGTAGGCTGGTTATTGGAATCAGTTGTTGAAACCGTCTGGTTACAAAAATCACACTTTGTGCAGCCCTCGCTGTCCTGACGAGTAGTGACGACTGGGGCTGAAGAAGTTTGATGGCCAAGCAAACCAAAATTTTGGTTGATATCGTTAGGGCTTAATTGAAATCGTAATGCTTTCGCCGCAGTTCCTTTAGGCAGGGTAATCGTGGCAAGCTTTTTCCCTTTTAAGGTTTTCAGATCGATGACTGCATCTCCAAGGATTCCGCCGTTCTTTAGTGTTACTTTCATTGTTCCGGGTGTAACAGCCGTTCGTCCTTCGTCATGATTAATTACAAGGGGTTGTTGGTCCTTTGTAACAAGAGTTCCTGGATAGGTTTTTCCACATGCGGTTGTTAAAGCTGCGATAAAACCTAATACAGTTAATAATGTGAACCTGTTCATGTCGACTCCCTCGTTATTAAGTTTTGGTGTTGCGAGGACTAGGCCTTCCCAAATCCCTTTATTTGCTTTTAGGCAGATGAGGCCGTGTCTTTCAGGGATGGGTGACCAAATTTGGTAACAGCTGGGTTTGATACTTACGTTTTTGTTGCACCCCTTATTCAAACATGTGAGGCTTTTAACATAATCATTATAAAGGGAGTTTTAATGAAATTTGTTACACTATTATTTGTTTGTTTGGGTTTATCTGTAAGCGCGGTTGCTGCTGAAAAAGCAGAAACGGCAAAACGTAAACCAGCGTCTATTTCTAATTCGAGCAATTTAAAAACATCTGTTCTAAATCGAAAAAGATTGTTAGAGCAGATGACAAAAAACGAATTAGGAACTTCAAAAAGTTTCTACATTGACTATGGTACTTTAAATTGTGTTGGTGCGCCGACGCCTGAAACAATTGAAGATACTTTGATGGGTGTTTGTACCTATCAAGCTGGTGCTTGGCAGACGTACGGAAGCTTTGCCGTACTTGTGAAGTATGAAGGTTTAGAGGTTAAGGCATTGTTTAAAGACATGGAATAGTTAGAGAGATTAAAATTCCAAAGGAATTTAAAAACGGCGCAATTAAATGCGCCGTTTTTATTTAAAGGACCTTAAAACAAGGGACTTTCTTTTCAAAGACATCCAGCAAATTTACAACGATATCTCTGGGTTTCTTACCGCGATCTAAGTAGTTAATATTAACAACGTATGTGTTACTAAAATAAAAAAGGCCCTCAAACTTATTGAGGGCCTTTTTAAAAGTACTTTTTGAAAAATTAATTTCCAGAGTTAATTTCGATAGACGTAGAGTACTTGATTGCTCCATCAGCAAACGTAGGTGTGATATCTTCAAAGATGCTAACTTTTGCAGTTGAAGGAATACATTCACACTGACGAACGAAAACTAGATTGTACTGTGAAATACCTGGTTTAACTTCAGTGATTTGAACATCAACAAGATTTGCTGAGTTATTCTTCTTTAACTCGCTTGTGATTCCAGGATTGTTGATCAGAGCGCGGGTAACGCGTGCAGTTTCTGCAGAAGGCGCACCGGCAATAGCGGAAACGGATACAGCAAGAGAAGCAAGGGTAACTAAAACTGATTTCATGGGAACTCCTTATTTGGTTAAATTAACGGTTTACTTATAATTAAAATCAAACGAATAATTATTGTCCGCTTGTACAGCGGATTGTGCAGTTCCATTGGTAAATAGAAGAGTATTATTTGAATCTGAAATAGTACATGTAGAGGCAGCGAAAGCTGATGAACTTGCCATCAATATGCCATAAATTGTTACTAAAAAAGTTCCCACATAGTCTCCATTTACTTAAAATCTAACATACCTATCCAATGCATAGCCTAAGCCAAAAATACGATTAAATCCCTGGGTTCAAGCCATATAATTCGAAGCCATGAGTATTAGAAAACGTAATATGTATCTCAGAGTGAGGCAGCGCTTTTGGCAGTCGAAAATTCTCTCGTCCGAAGAGACTCTAGTACACTGAATACATTTGTACTTTCCGCCCAAAAGTTTTTCGTTTTTATAGCCGTCAAACTTCTGTCTATTTAAATAATATTTTCGCGATGTTATTCTTTCTAAGTACGAATCGGGGGATTCCATGGGCAACTTTTTAATTGTTTTATTTTCGGGTTTGTTTTTATTCAGCTGCGCAAAGCAAGATGGTTCTCGTGGAATTGCGTCTGATTCAATTGCTACCGAACTTGCAGTTTTATCGGACGGCGACTTTTCGATCGTGGAGATCCAACCAAATGACGGTTCTGCCCCAGCAGATTCTGGTGGTCAAAACTTCCAAGAGAAGTACAGTCTTTTAACTGATCTTAAATGGTCCAATGGTGTTATTTCTTGGTATTACAATCCACAAGGCCAGCCGATTATTTACACGACAACCCAACTAGTCGACATTTTAAAGGCAGCTGCACAAAAATGGAGTGCAGTTTGCGGTGTAACCTTCCAATACATGGGACCTACGTCGTCTGTGCCCAACTTTACTGGAAGAAATGGCGTTAGCGCCGTCGGATGGGAGAATATCAGTTATTCTGGCTACGCTCAGTTCTGGACATACAATAATGCCATAGTTGAAACAGACATTAAACTTGATCCGGATATTCAGTCTGTCCATCTATCTCGCATCGTTACCCATGAATTTGGTCATTCATTGGGAATTGGCCACAATGATCTAAACACGCAATTAATGTTTGCGACGGTTTATGCGACTGAACTTCAATCAGAAGACGTCGCTGCTTGCCAGGCCAAGTATGGTCCTCCGAAAAGTTCCACTCCTACGGTACTAGTTTGCACGGCAGGTGCGACACAAACTTGCGCCGTCAGTAATGGCGCGGGTCGAAAAACTTGCAGCAGTGATGGTATGTCTTGGGGCGTATGTCAGGCTACTTCGTGTAACAGCGGCTACACTTTACAAAATGGAACTTGCCGCCGTGATAAGAGAACTAGATAATTTTAAAGTTGGGGCTGTAAGTCTTCGTTAATAGAGGAGCAACCATTAATAACAGCCCAGCTGAAAATTCATCAAGAGTTATTTCCTCCCGACCCAATAAATTGCAATGGTATCATTGGCTGTTAATTTTGTTTCAAGTCGCTTTAGCGGCCTGTTTGTTATTAGCATTAAATTTTATTCTTGATTCCACAACAGTTGATGAAAAAACCATAGATGCAATTGTCCTGATCCCGGTAGCAGTAATCATTATAATGAAATCCGCACGGGGAATGGTAAGGCACGATCCAGTACTGACCTATGACCATAAGCAAATTACGGAAATTAATACTTCAAGACTCGAGATAAAAGAAGACATTGAGTTTACAGAGATAGCGAGTATCACAAAAAGAACACCCTCATGTCTGGAAATTATTTTATCGGAAAAAATCCTAAAGCAACTAGCCCCAACCTACCCCGAACTTCCGCAAGTGATTTCAATTCGAGGCAACGAAACCGGAATCGCAGAATTTTGCCTGTTTTTACAAGGTAAAGATATAATGGTAAAAAGCGAAACTTACGGCGAAGATCCAAGAAAACAAAAAGCGATTGTGATCATTGCTGCAGTTCTATTATTATCCATGCTAGCCGGATTAATCTACTTTATCGGCTTTCCAAAATAGCGACGTAGCTTGCAAAAGCTCAAAATGATTCTTGATCAACAATTTTTATGCGACGAATCGAGTTGAGATACGCTGAAACATCAAATAGCATTATTCATAATTAAAGTTTTCGAAATTTAAAAATGGAAAATGATCGATGTTTAAATTATTAGTTACTGCAACATTATTTCACAAGTCCGGAAGGCAGCTTAGATATGAAGGGAAGCAATAGTAGAGCGTTATTGAAAATTAATAAGCTTATTTCTTTTATAGGAGTTTGGAAAACATCCGGAGAGATTTACGAAAATCCTTTTGGAGCGAAGGGCGTGCTGAAGGGCATTGATTCTTATAGGTTTGGCAATGGCCATGATTTCATAGTTCACTCGGTCAATGTCAAAATGGCCGGCAAAAAAATCAAGAATTGCGAAGTAATTAGCTACGATTCGAAAAAAAATGCTTTTGCAATGTATGCATTTGAAAATGGAAGTGTCGCAGGCATTCAGTACGGAAAGCTAAAGGGTAAAGTGTGGTCCGTTAGCTCAAGTAAGGTGCGTTTTCGCGGACGCTTTAATAAAGGCAACTCTCGACTTTCGGGCCTTTGGGAATTTAAAAATAAAAATCGAGTATGGAAGCCCTGGATTAAAATTGAATTAAATAAAAATTAATTTTTCGTAAACGTAGCCATATTTGCTTTGTCCTTCGCGCTAGGGTCTTAAGGCGAAATGTATCCAATGTAGTTCAAGCGCGGCTCTAATTTCCAGCCGTAGAGAATGAACTCTTCGCTCACGAAGCCGAAGCCTTTTTGGCCCCAATCCTCGCCCCATGAATTTTTGAATTTGAAGTAACCGTCGTTCGTATAGCCAATCAACTGAAGTGCATGGCCACCCATAGGAAACCAGGGCGGATCATTCTTGTTTAAAATCCAAACTGCCTCTTTCTGGTTTTCAATATATGGAACAATTCCGATTGCGACAGGAATATTTTGGTCCAACAAGCGTCGAATGAAATCAAACGATGGCGTTTGTTCGATAACAACTTTTAAACCCTGCCCCAGTCGGGTGGTTGGATTTGGTGGCTGCTCGAACAATTTTTGATAATCCTGAAGGGAAATATTTTTGAAGTCTGTCACGCTGTCCCGGCAATCGATGCCCAGGGCATCGTAGTTTTCTGCGAACGGAATTCCGTATTTGATAACCGTCTGAGCAACCGTCGGGCCTTCGCCATAGACCGATGGCTTGGCCGTTGGTTTATCGCTATCGGTATAGGAAGGACTGTCGAACATCCAATCGCGCAATCCCATCAAGCATGATACTGAGAGAGTTTTCCCGCGGTAAAGCGGGGACTTTGCTAAATAATGCTCGAGGACTAAGTCCGTGACGACGAAGTCAGTGCAAGAACCGGCAGTGCCTTGATCGCGCACCGGCACAATCATTTGCGAAGGCAGCTCATGGACAAGTTTCTTCGAAAGGGAGTCAAAAGTTTCAACAGTCGCAAGCGCGAGAGAGGCGTTCGCGATAAGAATCACCGAGCAAAGTAAAAAAGTATTTCTATTCATCTCGACTCCTGGGATTCGGAAATTAGCTAACACTATTCTAAGCAATGTGCCTACCACCGATTTAAAAGCTTTATGGATTTACCCTAATCACATTCGTTGCGCAATGGACATTCCCTGCATTGTAGTCGCTACAGTTAAGCCTCGGTTTGTCCCAAAGACAAAAAATGTGGGAGAGAACTAGCTGGGTTCGGCCTACTGACCGAAAAAAAATAGAATGGCGCCACAATGGTTAGCGTGAAACTTGGTCCTAGCTTGTTTAAGATTTTCTTTTGCAGCTTCGAGAGCGATGTAATTTTCCGAAGGATCAAAAGCTGCACTATCTGCTGATACAATTGCGGATTTTTGATAGTAGATGTAGCTATTTTTAAAACCGTTAATTTGAATTTGCAGGTTTAAACAGGCTTTAACATCCTGAGGTATATTGGCTGCGTGGCCAATGGAAGCCGAAGCGAAGATGAGGTTTATCGCAATAATTTTACTAAGCATAATCTGTCCTTTAAAATGGAATGATTGAGAAACTTGCAAATTGGGCGCCCTGCCAGCTACAAGGTATTCAATAGCGGCAAATGTAACTGAATACTTTCTTTACAAACTGGCACAAAAGGGAATTTGGATGGTGCGCGCGCGCAAGCTTGTTCTTCTCGGAATCGGCCATCGTGGCGTGCCGCCCATCATTCAATGCTCCCGTTGGTCGCATCAAACAATGGTACGCTCTCTTCTTTCAAGTCCGCGGGACTTTGTTGAGAGATCAGTGTGAATGTTAGTAAATATGAGTGTGAAAATTCATTAGTGGTGCGCCCGCGCGGACTTGAACCGCGACGTCTTTCGACATATGCCCCTCAAACATACGTGTCTACCAATTCCACCACGAGCGCGTTTGAACCATAAAATTAATCATTTCCACCAAGGTCGTCAATACCCACAGAGGTGACCGCTACCCAAAGCCCCCAATCGAAGCAAAACCACCCACCAATCCCAAAGCACAGATACCGGCCCGGCGGACCGCCAACAGTTGCCAGCGGACCGAAGCCCGAAAGAGCCAGAACCCGCCACTAGTCTAGGTTCCAAGCCAAAAATTATTTTTAAAAATAAGAAGCATCGTTAACCATTAGCCTAGTGACCACTGTCATAAAGTATAAGAGGGCAGGACGCCCCAGGACAGAAAAACAACAAGCTGAACCAAGGATGGAGCAGCTACTTTCTGTCCGATAACTCCCGACCGACTCCCCCTCGGTCGTGAGTTAAGAAACTTAGAATTAGATTTTCCCCTTGTAGGTATAACTTCGGGATTGGGTTTTGGTGGTTTCCCTTCTCGAAGTTCGGCGGAGCTGTGATCCAGCTCCGCTTTTTTTTGTCCAAAATGTTTTTAAAGAATAATTAGCTTAGCTTTAAAGCAATAAATTTAACTCTGGAACTTGGATTTTAAAATTTTTAAAGTGTCAGAAGACAAATGATGGATAGTGATCGTAGCAAGCTCGGCAAACCGTAAAGCTTCAACCGCATACTTCTCATCAACGGACGCCATATGTTCTAAAAAGCCCAACGCCACGTTTTCGTGCTCGCCCGCATCGTTAATCTCGCGATGGACATCAACTTGTTTGCCGGCCGTGAATTCACCACCTTCATTTAGTAATGAAGTCAGGGGATCTTCTTTACGATAAGAAGTACGTTCAAAAATATCGACGATCATCGCAAAGCCCAAAAGATTTTTTTGCGCTGCGGATTTAAAAACTTCCATTAAAGTGACAGCACAATCAATAGCCGGGACGTCATTAGGTTCAGCACCTAAAGAACGTAAAGCTTTCGCTAAAATTTTATCGTGGCCGGATTCAGCTTGGATAAATTCCAAAACTTCGTGATGGGCATTTTGGGCCAAAGGTAAGGCAGCTTTTAAGGTGACGTCACATTTTTCGGTCACATAGTGATTTTGTCTAACAACTAGTGCAGAAGCCTCGCGAAATTTAACAGGATCATTTTTTAAAGAACTAACGTACTCGTTCAAATCAAGAGTTTTATTAGCTTCAAGATCATTTAATAAATGAAATCGGCGGGCGACGGAAAAAATTGATTCCGCATCAAAACCGTTGGGAGATTTACTAAATTCTAACGCGGCTTCGGTATCCCAAGTCCAAGGGGTATTCACTGAATCTGCGGCGAATTTTTTTATTTGATTAATATCCTGGGAGTCTTTTGTAACGTCTAAGAGTAAATCGCGCGGAGTATTTAAATTTAAATTTGATTCCAAAACGGAATGCTCGTCTGTTCCGAAACCAAAAGGGCGGGGAAGGATGTAAGCTAAGGGAAAATCTGAAAGCGAGGACATTAGCCAATTGATATCATCAAGGTCATCAGCGGTAACATTTCCATCGGATAGTTTTTGGCTGATTTGGTGGGCGCGATCTGCGTGGGACTTTTCTACGTCGATATGAAACTTAAGCCAAGGGGACGTAACGTGAAAGCGGGCGGGAAGGTCAGCATCCCTCGAAATTGTGACTTCGTCATAGGGCCAAAATCTTCGAGGGACACTGTTCATATAATTCCTTTAAAAACTATAATTGAGCGTATCCTGGAGGAAGACAAGAGTCGATCTTAACTTCTCCGTAATGGCGGATTGCGATTTGGTCATCTGCGCAACCGTTCTGTTTCAACTTTTTACCTTCAATTTTGTTGTTTTCAGCTTCGTCACAACCAGCAACTTTAGAACCGTCGTTAGTATAGTTTTGAGCAACT
>JAZKJI010000230.1:1620-9042 GCA_040384405.1 Bdellovibrionota bacterium | reverse complement strand
TTTCCTTAAACAGCTTCCCGATACCTCAAAACTTACCGAAGACTTCTTAAAAGACTTAACGGAAGGTTCTACCGATTTAGTTGTTCACTCTTGGAAAGATCTACCTACTGCCCCTAAAACCGAAACAATGATCATCGCAACTTTGCCCAGGGCCGATCAACGAGATTTGCTTTTGATGAAAAAATCCGCCGTTGGATCTGCCGAAGTTAATATTTTTTCTTCATCCCCGCGCCGGGAATACAATTTAACTAAATGTTTGCCAGAACTATTTTCTTGGAAAACTTCGAAGATTAATTTTTTGCCAGTCAGAGGAAACGTGCAAACTCGGGTTAAGAAATGGAAAGATGAACCTAACGTTCATGGCTTGGTCGTTGCCAAGGCAGCAATGGATAGATTGTTAAACGCTACTCAGGAAGAATTTCAAGAGACCAGGTCATTTTTGCGATCCGCATTCCGTGATGACAACTGGATGGTGCTTCCGCTCAGTGAAAACCCAACCGCAGCGGCCCAAGGTGCATTGGCCGTTGAAATAAAAAGTGACCGCCAAGATCTGATTCAACTGTTTAGAAAAATAAATCACACGATGACTTTTGAAGCGGTGAGTGTAGAGCGCGAAATTCTTCAGCAGTACGGCGGTGGTTGCCATCAAAAAATCGGGATCAGCGTACTGCCTAAAAAGTATGGGGCCGTTGTGAGTCTTCGTGGCTTAACTGACCAAGGGGAAAAACTTTTTCGGTGGGATTTGGAAAGACAAAAGCTTGCGCCAAAATTAGCCGGAGAAGATTTGATCTCATTTCCTTCCGAGATGATTAAACGCAGCGCGATTTCAGCCGCCGCGGAAAACTTAACTAAAGTTTCGGGAAAAGAAAAAGCCTTAGGACTATGGATTTCGCGGGCAGAAGCTTGGGTGCCGAATGCACCAGATGCAATTATTTGGACGGCAGGTTTACAAACCTGGAGAAAATTGGCTGCGCAGGGCGTTTGGGTGAACGGGACTAATGACGGCTTGGGCGAAGCAGAAGACACTTTAACCACTGAACTTGTGGGCCAAAACGTTAAATGGTACAAATTAACCCACCAAAAAAGTGACGGGCCGTCGCAGATGGAAAAGATCATCACTTATGAAATTAAGAGTGAAGAAGAAACTCCATCTGATTTAATCCGGGAAATTTTAGCTTCAAAAAGAGCTAAAATGTTTTTCTGGAAAAGTACGACGCAGTTCGAACGCATTAAAGTCCACTTCGATAAGGTGGGCGTGAAAATGGAAGACCACTTTCACGCATGCGGACCGGGTTCGACCCGGGAATTTCTGGCGCAACAAAATTTGTCGGCAGAAAAGATTTTTGTATTTTTGAACGAAACCGAGTGGAGAACAAAATGTCAGATGTAAGGTCGATGAATTCCAGCCAATTATTTGAACGATCAAAACAAATTGTCCCGGGCGGTGTGCATTCGCCGGTTCGTTCATTTAAAGGCCTTGATCATGCGCCAGTATTTTTCACGAAAGCCGAAGGTGCGTATTTAGAATCCGTTGAAGGAAAAAAGTATATCGATTTTTGCCAAAGTTTTGGTCCCTTAATACTGGGTCACCGCGATCCCGACGTTCAAGAGCAAGTTGAACGAATGGTAAGAACCGCATGGAGTTTTGGTGCGGCAGAAATTTATTCTTTGGAATTAGCTGAATGGATAGTTGAACAAATTCCTTTCGTGGAAAAAATTCGTTTTGTATCTTCGGGCACTGAAGCGGTAATGAGTGCATTACGGGTTGCACGTGGAAATACCAATCGATCTAAGATTTTAAAATTTGAAGGTTGTTACCACGGACACGTGGATTCTTTATTAGTGAAAGCCGGCAGCGGACTTGCTGGTGCATCGGCTTCCAGCAGTGCGGGCGTATCACAAAATGTTGCCAGTGAAACATTAGTTAGCCCACTTGACGATGACGAAGCCCTAGAAAAAGTATTTAAAACTTCCGGTTCCGAGATCGCGGCCGTTATTATCGAGCCCCTTCCCGCAAATTACGGGTTACTTCCCCAGCGTCGTGAATTTTTGGAAAGAATTTTTAAATTGGCGCGTGCACATGGAAGTTTAGTTATTTTTGACGAAGTGATTTCCGGCTTTCGCGTTGGACTGCAGGGAATGGCAGGGTTAGAGAAATTTACTCCAGATTTAGTTTGTTACGGAAAAGTTATTGGTGGCGGATTTCCAGTAGGGGCTTACTGCGGCCGTAAAGATTTGATGGATGCGGTCGCACCCTTGGGCCCGGTTTACCAAGCGGGAACATTAAGTGCTAATCCTATTGGGATGGTAGCAGGCCTTACAACGTTGAAAAAAACCGTAAAGGTCAATGGCTGGGAAGTTTTAGAAAAACGGACAGCGGGATTTTGCGCGAAATTAAATAAATTGTTTCAAGATCACTCGGCACCTTTTACGGTCGATCAACATTCTTCGCTGTTTTGGATTCGTTCAAAAACCGCAAAGTCAGGCCCCATTCGACGGATCGAGGAAATCTCTACGAACCAAAGCCAGGATTTTAAGAACTTTTTCTTACGCAATTTAGATCAGGGGCTTTACTTGGCTCCGAATGCGTTTGAAGTCAGTTTTATGTCTTTAGCACATACGGATGCGATTTTAGCTGATGCTTTAAAGATTATGGAAAAGTCCCTTAAAGGATAAGGAAATTATTTGAGTAAGAATTCTGCTTCCCATTCACGATCCAAATACCGGTTAGGCTTTGCCGTTGGGTGGTTGGTATTTGTTACCAGCATGGTTGTGTGGTGGTGGTTGTTCGGACTTTCTGAAATTGAAAGCAGTGCTTCGCTGATGGGCCAGGAAGTGGCCGCCGTCAAATACCGCATGTTACTTTGGGAAGGCGTTATCTTCTTGGCAGCGATTGTTATCGGCGGCCTGGCGTTTTTATATTTTGTTTATAAGGATGACGAGCGCCATCAGCAGCTAAGAAATTTCTTTTCCATTTTTACTCACGATATAAAGACTTCAATCGCACGCCTAAGATTACAAGCTGATTTACTGCGGGAAGAACCCGCGGATAAGTTATCGGAAAAATCACGAAAGTTATTATTTCGACTTGCTTCGGATATTAATCGACTGGATTTACAGTTAGAAAACGCGCTCTTTATTTCGCAAAACCCAAAAGACATTTTATTGCCAGAAAAGTTTTTGCTTTCGCAAGCCCTAGAGCGGATTCGGCCTGATTGGGAGAATTTAGAATTAAAAGTTGAAAGAAAAGCGTTGGTATATGCAGATCAACGTGCTTTTACCAGCTGCCTTAGAAACCTAATTCAAAATTCCGTGCTGCACGGCCATGCTGAACTTGTGGTGCTTAAACCCCAAAGTATAAAGCCCGGAGTCTTGGAAATTATTATCGAAGATAACGGAAAAGGATTCAGTGGTGATTATTCCCAATTAGGAAGTGCCGTGCTTTCAGACAGTGAAACCAGCGGAAATGGAATTGGTTTATATTTATCGCGCACAATTATAGAAAAAATGGGCGGCAATTTAGTTTTTGAAAAAGGCGATGCCGGATTTAGATCGCGCCTTCGCATACCAGGGGATTTGGTATGAGAAAAATTCTTTTAGTTGAAGATGATCTAGTCTTAGGTGAAATGCTTTCCCAAAGACTTTCTGAAGAATACGAACTTAAATGGGCGCGAACTTTAATTGATTCTAAAAACCACCTGGAAAAAGACGGTCCGTTTGATTTGTTAATTTTGGATGTGGGCCTTCCTGACGGTCAAGGGTTTGATTTAATGGATTTTCCATTTAAAGTAAGACCGCCGGTTATTTTTTTAACGGCTCGAAGTGATGCCGAATCCCGGTTAAAGGGTTACGAATTGGGGGCAGAAGAATTTATTCCCAAGCCATTTCACCTGAAGGAATTGTTATTACGGTTAGAACACGTGTTAGAAGCTCATACCAAAGAGGGGCAACTTGATCTGGCCGAAGTTTATATCGACTTCACACAGTTAAGTGTTCGCCATAAAAGTGGACAAGTGGAATACCCACCCATGACAGATTTAAAAGTTTTAAAATTTCTGGTAGACGCGGCCCCTCGGCCAGTTTCCCGGGATGACATTATCGATCACGTTTGGGGAATGGATAAAAATCCAAGTCACCGAACCATTGATAATACGATTGTACGTATAAAAAAATTATTGGGCCCGCAAGATGAAGATCGGGTGCGCTCTGTTCGCGGTGTTGGCTACCAATGGGTCAGCGACACCGAAAGGAAAGAATCATGAACACTAAATTTCAAAACGCGATTCAACGAAAAGTTCAAAATACTCCGCCAATTTGGTTTATGCGCCAAGCGGGCAGATATCACTCGCATTACCAAGCACTAAGAAAAAAATATAGTTTCGTCGAGCTTTGTAAAATTCCCGACATCGCGGCCGAAGTTGCCTTTGGACCGGTAAATGATTTTGATTTTGATGTCGCAATTTTATTTTCAGATATTCTTTTTCCATTAGAGGGCCTTGGGATGGGATTAGAATACACCGATAAAGGTCCGCGCTTGGGTTTTCAACTTGATGCGGGAAACATTGACCAATTGCGATCGGCTGATCAGGCGAAAGAAACCCTAACTTTCCAATTCGATGCTATGCGAGCAACCCGTGCACGCATCCCATCAGATAAAAGTTTAATTGGTTTTGTTGGCGGTCCGTGGACTTTATTTGTGTACGCCTGCGAAGGTGGTCATGCCGGCTCACTAACGAAAACAAAAAGTTTAATAAATATTTGGCCCGCATTTCAGGAAAAAATTAAAAATATATTAACTTGGAATATTCGCGGGCAACTTGAAGCCGGTGCCGAAGTCGTAATGATTTTTGATACGGCAGCAGGGGAAGTAGACAGTCATTTCTTTAATACTTACTTAAAGCCAATCTTAACAAGTTTAGTAACCGCATTTCCCGGAAAAGTTGGCTATTACTCGAAGGGCACGCAAAAACATTTCTTTGGCCAAGATTTCTTAGACCTACCGTGGGCTGGTCGCGGTGTGGATCACCGATGTAATTTAACCGACGAAATTAAATCTTCCAAAAAAGGATTTCTGCAAGGGAACTTTGATCAAGCGTGCCTACATATGCCGACCGCAGATTATAAAAAACACTTAAGCGCCTACATCGCAAATTTAAAAACTTTGTCGACGGAAGAACGGGCAGGGTGGGTCAGTGGACTTGGCCACGGTGTGCTTCCGCAAACTCCGGAAGCTCACGTACGTGATTTCGTGAACACCATTCGAAAGGAGTTCGCATGAGTGAGTCAGATAATTTTAGCAAACTTTTTTCCAAATACGATGTTCCCGCACCCCGGTATACAAGCTACCCAACGGTTCCTTACTGGAGCGTAACGCCCACTGATTACGAGTGGACCGCGCACATGACCCGGGCTTTGGAAACGCCCCAGGGAAGTTATTGCCTGTATTTACATATTCCTTATTGCGAAACACTTTGTACTTTTTGCGGATGCAATACGTCCATCACGAAAGACCACAAAAAAGAAAAACCTTACGTAGATATGATTCTTAAAGAATGGGAAATTTATAAAGAAAAAGTTCCGTTATTAATGGAAAAGCCCCTTCGCGAAATCCATTTAGGCGGAGGTACTCCCACTTTTCTTTCCGAAGAACACTTAGATCAATTGTTAGGAAAACTTCTTCAAGGAGTCAGAAAAGATCCAAATCATTTTCAAGGTTCGATCGAAGTTGATCCGCGCCGAACAAGGGTCACCCAATTAGAAGTTTTACGACGTCACGGTATCAGCCGCATCAGTTTGGGTGTTCAAGATTTCGAGCCGGAAGTTCAGCGCCTTGTTAATCGTATTCAGCCTTACGATATTACCCGTAACATAACCGTTGAAGCGCGCCGCCTGGGATTTACTTCCGTCAACTTTGATTTAATTTATGGTTTGGCAAAACAAACGCCAGAGAGCATGAAGCGCACGACGGAACTTACCGTTGAATTGCGGCCTGATCGCATCGCACTTTACAGTTTTGCTTTGGTTCCGTGGATTAAACCTCAGCAAAGACTTTTTAAAGACGAAGATCTTCCGGTTGCGGCGGAAAAAAGAAAACTTTACGAAATCGCGCGCGAAATTTTGTTAGAGGCGGGTTACGTGGAAGTGGGAATGGATCACTTTGCTTTACCAACCGATGGACTTGCTAAAGCTATCACAAATAAAACGTTACATCGTAATTTCATGGGCTATACGGATGTGCGAACGGATGTTTTACTTGGATTAGGTGTCAGCAGTATATCTGAAACGCCTTGGAGTTTTCATCAAAACGAAAAAGTGTTAAGCCAGTATGAACAAAAACTTAATTCTTCCGAAGTTCCCACTTTGCGTGGCCACGTATTAAGCGAAGAAGACCGTACCCACCGGGCATTGATTTTAGAATTGATGACCCGGGGTTCAGTGGGACTGTTAAACTCTCAACAGGAGTTACAAGCACAGGATTTTCTAAAAGAAATGATCAGCGATGGGCTAGTGGAAGTTAAAAACATGTCTGTAAAGGTAACTGAAAAAGGAAAACCATTTTTACGGAACATATGTGTTTTCTTTGATATGCACCTACGCAGGAACCAACCACAAACCCGTATTTTTTCGCAATCAATTTAAGGGACGTTTACGTGATGGAAACTGAACCCCTACAATTACAAAACCCCGTGCCAGTAAATATCATCGGCGCCGGATTTTCCGGAATGGTTTTGGCGTATCAGTTGGCCGAACAAGGCGTTCTTGCCACAGTTTACGAAAAGGACCATTCCGGTGGACTTATTCAAACCCACGACTTTCCAGAAATGCAGGTAGAGACCGCAGCTAACGGATTTTTGTGGAGTCCCGCTTTACAACACATGTGTAACGAAATTGGTGTGGAACTTCAGAAAGCCCGCGCAGCGGCTAAAAAAAGATTCATTTGGCGGGACCGGATGGAAGTTTGGCCTTTAGGATTATCTTCAACTTTAAAATTAGCGTTCAAATTTTTTCCACTTTATTTAGTTAAAAAAAGTTTGTTGGCGCCAAAGAAGCTCGAGTCAATCGAGCAGTGGTGTTTAAGGGTTCTAAACCGCGAGATTCTGGATTGGTTGGTTGCGCCCGCGCTTCAAGGAATCTACGCTGGTGACCCGTCTAAACTTTCCGCTTCGTTAATATTAAAGCATTTTTTTCGAACCGATCCTAAACCCCCTCTGCCGACTTACTTAAGAGATGTAAAACCTAAATTCCGCGGAACAGTTGCGCCCCTTCATGGAATGGGCGAGTTTTTTAAAAAAATGGAAATCTATTTACAAAAAAAAGGTGTCACCTTTGTAAAAAAGGATGTGTCGCCACAATTTGTGGAAGAGCTCCTTCGCCGCGATGAAAAAGTAGTGGTGGCAACTAATCCCATGGACGCCGCTAAAC
>JAZKJI010000230.1:0-1610 GCA_040384405.1 Bdellovibrionota bacterium | reverse complement strand
TATTTATTGCCGGTTTTATCCAAAAAAATTTCAAGCTTGAATATTTTAAGTACCTTAAGAGTAACGATTGCTTTCGGTTCCCCGGCGGCCGTCATTAATGGGTTTGGAGTTTTATTTCCGCGGAACCAGGGTTTTACCGCTTTAGGAGTACTGGCTAATACGTCAATATTTACCCACCGGGGAAATCACTGGAATGAGTCTTGGATTATGGGCGGGGCGAATGCTCCAAGTAATTTAGCCGATTTACCAGATACAGAGGTTTTAAATTTAGTTTTAAAGGATCGTGAAAAACTGCTGGGTGTATCAGATTCTCCATCAAGGTTTCACGTGACCCGTTGGCCAAAAGCATTTGTACATTATGATTTAAACTTGGAAGAGTCATTGCCCCTGACTTTTCTGGGCAGTCCATGGGAAGGAAAAGCCTTTCTGACCGGAAACTATCTGGGCTCTTTAGGACTTTCTAAAATGTTAGACAAAAGTGCGAAGCTAGCGAATCGAATCGTCAATTTAATTTCCACCGAGCGGGATTTATGAAAAAAATTGGATGTTTAGTAATTAATGTTGGAACTCCAAACTCGACAGAAACTTCTGATGTAAAAAATTATTTAAATGAGTTTCTGATGGACCCGCAAGTAATAAGCATCCCATTTATTTTCAGATGGATCTTTGTAAAAATCCTGATCGCCCCAAGGCGTGCTCCGGCCTCGGCCGAAAAATATAAAAAAGTTTGGATGGCGGAAGGTTCACCACTTTTGGTATTAACTCGGAGGTTTGCGAGCCTTCTAGAAAAAAAATTAGGATCAATAAAAATCGAAGTAGCGATGAGATACGGAAATCCCACTATTTCATCGGCCTGTAAGAACTTAATTTCAGCCGGTTGTGAAAAAATAGTAATTTTCCCCCAATATCCCCAGTACGCATTTGCATCCACCTTTTCCGGTGAAGAGCGGGCAAGAAAAGAATTGGAAGAATTAAACTTTAAAGGCGAAGTCACCGTCGTTCAGCCGTTCTATGAAGATCCAGGTTATTTACAATCCTGGTTAGATAAACTAATTCCATTAAAAAACAGCCACGATCATGTTTTATTTTCCTTTCACGGTTTACCGCTAGCGCAACTAAAAGGAAAAATTGAGGGCTGCCAAGGAACTGACGAATGTTGCCACCGCCCCCAAGCGTGCGCACTAAACTGTTATCGTGCCCAGAGTATCAGGACCGTGGAGCGTTTAGCAGAAGCAATGCAATTACCGAAAGAAAAATACAGTTATTCTTTCCAGTCTCGTTTGGGCCCCGTCGAGTGGATCAGACCCTACACCGATCAAGTATTAGCAGCGTTGCCAAAACAAGGAGTAAAAAAACTCTGCGTGGTAGTTCCATCTTTTGTCACTGACTGTCTAGAAACCTTGGAAGAAATTGCTATCGAAGGCGAAAAAACATTTCTATCAAATGGCGGAGAGAAATTTACTTTCGTACCGTGTTTGAATGATGATTTGCGGTGGGTTGACGCCGCTGCGGTGTTAGTTGAAAAAGCTGCGGCTTTACCGGCTTCTGTTCATGAGAAGCCGATTCTAGTATTTTAATCGGAGATCTTTCCGTTGTCCGCGGACGTTTCC
>JAZKJI010000229.1:2761-3087 GCA_040384405.1 Bdellovibrionota bacterium | reverse complement strand
TGAAAGTTATCGAGCACATCTTAGGTGCGAAAGACATCCAATTCAGTTTCGAGATCGTACCTCCACCGCGGGGCCGATCGGTTCGCGATATTATTCAGGTTGCAGAAGCTTTAGCACCACTTAATCCGCCATGGATTGATGTGACTTCCCATGCTTCAAGTGCGTATTTCCAAGAAAATGCGGATGGGTCTATTCAAAAAAGAATTTTTAAAAAACGCCCGGGTACTTTAGGTATCTGCGGAATTATCCAAAATCGTTTTAAGATCGATACTGTTGCCCATATCCTTTGCCAGCTCTCCTACTGCCCAATCATCATAGGCTGCGCC
>JAZKJI010000229.1:0-2751 GCA_040384405.1 Bdellovibrionota bacterium | reverse complement strand
TATCCTTTGCCAGGGTTTTACTCGCGAAGAAACAGAAGATGCATTGATCGAGTTAAGCTTTTTGGGAATTCACAATGTTTTGGCGTTACGTGGCGATAGCCCTAATTTTGAAAAAGAAGTTAGACGTGATCGCTCAATCAACGGTTACGCAGCAGATCTTGTGAGTCAAATCAGCGATTTGAAAAAGGGAATTTTCTTAGATGAAATTTCTGATAGTCATTCGTTGGATTTTTGCGTAGGTGTTGCCGGGTATCCGGAAAAACATTTTGAAGCCGCAAATTTAAAATTAGATGTTTTGGCGCTAAAGAAAAAAGTTGATGCCGGGGCAGATTACGTTGTTACCCAAATGTTTTTTGATAATCAGAAATTTTTTGATTTCGTTAAAGCTTGTCGCGAGGCCGGAATCACAGTTCCGATTATCCCGGGATTAAAAGTTTTGCGATCTGCGGGACAAGTAAAATCCGTTCCAAAGACTTTTCACGTCGACTTGCCGGAAGAATTAGTTGATGAAACTTTGGCGACTCCAGAACATGCCTCACAAATTGGGCAGAACTGGGCCCGTAAACAGTTAACTGGATTACTTGAAGCTGGTTTTAAAAATATTCATTTCTACATTATGAACGATACTCCACTAGTCGTGGAGCTTGTTAACGGTGTGAGAAAACTTTAGGACGCAATGAAAAGACCATCGGTTAAAAGCGCTCAGTACCATCTTTTTGAAAAAGCTTTGAAAGAAAAGATTTTGGTTCTTGATGGTGCGATGGGCACTATGATTCAGCAATATAAGCTGGGCGAAGCAGACTTTCGGAATGCCGCACTTAAAAGTCATTCCAAAGATTTAAAAGGAAATAACGAGTTACTTGTTCTTTCGCGACCCGATGTGGTTGAAGAGATCCATCTTAAGTATTTAGAAGCCGGCGCTCATATCATCGAAACCAATACATTCAATGCGAATCGAATCTCGCAAGAAGACTATAAGCTTTCACACATAGTGAAAGAATTAAATGTCGAAGCTGCCAAAGTTGCCATTCGCGCAGCAGAAAAATTTAAAAAGAAAAATCCCGGCGTCACTGTTTTCGTTGCCGGTGCCATTGGTCCCACGAATCGAACTGCTTCGTTGTCTCCGGATATTAATAATCCAGGAATAAGAAACGTAACCTTTGATCAATTAGTGGAAGCTTACGAAGAACAGACTGAAGCCTTACTTGAGGGCGGAGTTGATCTTTTATTGCCCGAAACTTCTTTCGATACGTTGAACATGAAAGCGTGTTTGTTTGCGATCGAGAACGTGGAAGAACGACGGGGCGAAAGATTACCGGTTTTAGTTTCCGCAACTATCACCGATCAATCGGGCCGGGTATTGTCAGGTCAAACTGCGGAAGCATTCTGGAATTCAATACGCGGATTTAAACCATTGGCAGTGGGATTAAACTGCGCACTGGGTGCGGCGGAAATGCGCCCACATATTCAAACTTTATCTAAAATTGCTGATACTTATATTCTTTGTTACCCGAATGCAGGTTTACCTAATCCATTAAGTCCAACCGGGTACGATCAAACTCCTGAAAGTTTAGCGTGGGAGTTGGAAGCACTTGCCGAAGGGTCCTACGTAAATATCGTGGGTGGTTGTTGTGGAACGACTCCGCCGCATATTAAAGCCGTTGCTAAAATTGTTTCCGGATTTAAACCGCGAGTAGTACCGGTCATCGCCCCGCAAACTCGTTTATCGGGCCTAGAACCACTGAATACCACCGCCGCTGGTGAGCGCCCATTCCTTATGGTCGGCGAGCGCACGAACGTTACTGGATCGCCAAAGTTTGCAAAATTGGTTCGCGAAGGAAAATTGCAAGATGCTTTAACCGTTGCTCGTCAACAGGTTGAAAGTGGCGCGAATATTTTAGACGTGAATTTCGACGAAGGAATGTTGGACGGTAAAGAGTTCATGAAGAATTTCTTGTTAATGTTAGCAACCGAGCCTGACATTGCGCGAATTCCTATCATGATCGATTCCTCTAAATGGGAAATTATTGAAGAAGGTTTAAAGTGCTTACAAGGTAAGTGCATCGTGAATTCGGTTTCTCTGAAAGAGGGCGAAGCCTTATTTTTAGAGCACGCCCGTAAAGCGCAAAAATATGGTGCGGCCATCGTCATAATGGCATTTGATGAACAAGGGCAGGCAACCAGTGTAGAAGAAAAAGTGCGAATTTGTACTCGCGCCTATCGATTGTTAGTTGATGAATTAGATTTTGATCCTTGTGACATAATTTTTGATCCGAATATTTTAACGGTCGCAACGGGAATGGATGAACATAACCGTTACGCTTTAAATTTTATTGAAGCACTTCCATTGGTGAAACAGGCATGTCCTGGGGCTTTAACGTCTGGCGGAGTATCGAATCTTTCGTTTTCATTCCGCGGAAATAATAAAGTTCGCGAGGCCATGCACACTGTATTTTTGTACCATGCAATTCGCGCAGGGCTTGATATGGGAATCGTTAATGCCGGAATGCTGGAAGTTTACGAGGACATTGATCCTGAACTTCGCGAGTTATGTGAAGACGTTATCTGGAATAAAAATCCAGATGCTTCTGAAAAGCTGATTGATTACGCTGAAAAAATTAAAAACTCTGGCGAAAAAGAAGTTGTCGTTAACGGGCGAGAAGCTTGGCGGAACGGAACTTTACAAGAACGCATGACCCATTCCCTAGTTAAGGGTATCGACCAATATATTGTTGAAGATACGACCGAAGC
>JAZKJI010000228.1:18700-19549 GCA_040384405.1 Bdellovibrionota bacterium | reverse complement strand
AAGACAGAGTGTAATCACTCTGCCTTCAAATAATTCTTTTATTCAGCGAACCGAACCAAACTGTGACTGTCACTGAAGACGGTCACAGCAACGGTTACTGTTTACAGTATTAGTTCCATTGCAAGGTAGACTATTGCGGTTAGGACGAAGCCGGAGGTGATGACGCCTTTTACTGTTGTCATTGGGCCCTGTTTTCCCTTGATGGCGTTGAATTCTAAAGCGATCAACAAGACTGCCAAGAAAGCCCAGTAAGCACCAACGTTATCCATGTTCATTTCGATCGCAAGATGCGGAGCTGCGACCATGAAAAATAACATTGGAATTGATAGCAATGTATTAGTTCTTGATGCTAGGCCTGCTGCTGCTGCTATTCCTGGGACTGCTGGGTTTGCTGGTTTTCCGCCGGCTACGTCGGTTGCGTTTTGGATAACTACTTTTTGTTTAGGCCAGATTATGAACCATACGTTTGCCCACATTAGGATTCCGAAAAGACCGCCAGTTAGGATTTTTACTCCCCAGTCGCCGCCCAATGAGAAACCGATTTTTGAAGCTGTGTGAAGCATTAGTAAACCAGATACGAAAGTCCACATTGCTCCCCAACGAAACCAGTACAGAGCTATTGGTAATAGTCTTTGTTGAACCTGGGATTTTGTTGGTCCATCTGTTTGGGTCATGAAAGACCCTTGAGTGAAATTGAAATAATATAAATGACCAATCCACATGATTCCGAAAAATATGTGTAGCCACTTCAGTACCAAATGGAGGCCTGGGTAACTAAATATTGCGAGTTCCATGAATGCTCCTTAGTTGAAAGTTAAAATTGAACGTCTGAATGACGTAAATACTCAC
>JAZKJI010000228.1:2195-18690 GCA_040384405.1 Bdellovibrionota bacterium | reverse complement strand
GATAGGGAAGGAGCTTGTAGGGCTCATTTTATAGTAGATTTCAAAGAAGGATAGAACAGTAGAGAAGAGTTCTTGAAGAAGATCTTTGGTTCCTTCTTTTAAAGGATGTTCTACTCCCTCATTTAATAGTTCGCTCAAATAGTCGTTTTGCATGGTGTGGAAGCCGAGAACGAGCTGTACGGCGAGGTAGTTGGGTTTGCCGAGAACATGAAGTCCTAGAGGGAAAGGTTTTAGTATGTTGATAAGGTAGGAGGTAAAGGCTTTAGGGAGGCAGAATGACTCGATGGTCATTTTGAATTAATTTAAACAAGAAAATATAGAGGGCCAAGGCGATGCCTAAGCCCTTTGCAGATTACGCGCGTCTTTTTGTGCCGCCGAAAAATTTCTTACGTAGATCCTTTTCAACACCACGAAGTGACTCTTCCAAGTAGATTTCGAAAAAGCCTGTCATTGGAACTTTATAAATACGGCACAGTTCTTTAGCACTTGAAATCGGAGGGCTAGAAAGTCCCCGTTCCCAGTTCGACACGAATTGAGGCGAAGAGTATCCAAGCTTACGAGCGACTTCTGACTGGGAAAGGCCTGCGTCTTCTCGTTTATTCTTTAAAAATTCTGCTAATGTCATATTGGTCCTCTCTCTAATAAGGGAACTCTACGTTCTCTCTACCAATTTTTATTGATGATGAATTACCTGTTTACGGTGAAATTTATTTCATCCGTTAGAGGTGCATAACAGAATGAACTAAATTTTGTGGAATCACAATTTATTTTTGAGTTCGTTTAATTTCAGCAGTGCTTGCAGTGGTGATAATTCATCGACATTTAATTTCTTAAATTCTTCCAAGAAATTCTTTTCATCAGAGCTCAAACTGTCGGCAATTTCACGAGGGGCAAAAAGCGACAACTGCGATGAAGACGAAGAATCTTCAAATTTTTCAAGTAGTGTTTGTGCTCGATCAGTAACTGTTTTTGGAACATTCGCAAGCTTTGCTACGTGAATTCCATATGACCGTAATGCCGGCCCCGACGTTAATGTGTGTAGAAATTGAACTTGGCCATTTCGCTCGCTCACTGCCATGTGAGCGTTGATAACCGCGCTGTGAGCCTCGCTGAGCGATGTGAGCTCGTGATAATGGGTAGCAAATAACGTTAAACACTTAATTTTGTTTACGATGTGTTCTAAAATCGCCTGAGCCAAACTCATTCCATCGTAGGTACTTGTCCCCCGACCTATCTCATCCAAGATTACTAACGATTTTGATGTCGCTTGAGATAAAATTTCAGCGCTCTCACACATCTCTACCATGAAAGTCGAAAGTCCCTGGCTGAGCTGGTCGCTCGCTCCAATGCGAGTAAATATCTTATTAAACAACGGAATGTTTGCCGTAGTTGCAGGCACATAACTTCCGATTTGAGCTAAAATAACGGTCAACGCTACCTGGCGCATTAATGTACTTTTACCCGCCATATTCGGGCCAGTTAATAACATGCACTGGTGAGGTGCCAAAAAAATATTATTGGCGACAAAGCGTACGCTTGTTGATTTTTCTACAACCGGATGGCGCGAACCTTTAATATTTATACTTTGTTCCCTATTGAAAACCGGACGTACATAGTTTCGCTCGATAGAAAGCCATGCTAGCCCGGAAGTAACATCCATAACTGCCAGGTTTTGGGCAAAGGTTAAAATTTGGGTAGAATGTTTTAAAACTTCCTGGCGTAAATCTTCAAAAATTTGGAACTCGAGATCATTTCTTTTCGACTGAGCAGTAATTACTTTTTTCTCCAGCTCATCGAGCTCGTCCGTCGTGTAGCGTTCAGCATTTGTTAAAGTTTGTTTTCGCCGATAGTCGGCTGGAACCTTTTCTTTATGGGAATTAGTTACTTCCAAATAATAACCAAATACCTGGTTGAATCTGATTTTTAAGCTCGTAATGCCGGTGCGGGCCCGTTCCCGATTTTCCATTGCTTGCAACATGGATTGCGAATCCGTCGTTAGCCCCATGTATTCATCTAAAATATTATTTACGCCAGGCTTTATGATTCCGCCGGCTTTAATGGAAATTGGTGGCTCATCAACAACTGTCATTGCGATTCGGGCCGCTAATCTTTGCAAATCGCTTAAATTTATTTTTTGGCCAGAAATTTCAAGCGCATTAATGCCAATTTCCAAAGCTTGTCCCAGCGCCAGAATATCCCGCGCATGACTTGTCGGAAGACTTATTTTGGCTAATCTTCTTTCTAAATCACCAAGTCCACTTAAAACTTCCCGAAGTTTCCGCAACCGCGGAAGATCTTTTCGCCAGCCCTCAATTTTATCTTGCCGATCAACGATTTGTTTTTCAGAAGTTAGCGGAAAAAGCATCCATTGCCGGAGCTTTCGAGCACCCGCGGAAGTTTTCGTACAATTAATAGAATTAAATAATGAGCCTTCTGTCTCACCTAAATAGGTTTCAAAAAATTCCAACTGTCTGATCACCGTTGGCGAAAGACTTAAGGTTTGGGCCCATTCCCGTTCTTCAAAGGGTTTTACGATTGGAAGGATCTGTTCCTGGGATAATTCGTGAACATAAGAAAGAATTCGTTGCTGGGATGGCCTTGCAACATTTAACCGGTCTTCCCACGATTTTAATCCATTTTCCGATTTCAATTGATGAAGGCTGATGACTTGCCCGTCTTGAATTGATTTTGCCAGATCATCATGTTGTTCAGGATCTGCAATGATTTCCGCAACTGGTAACAGGTTCATCCATCTTTTTAGGTCAGACGAGTTCTCGCGACGAAAGAAAAAACTTTCGCCCGTCGAGGTGTCCATATAGGAAATGCTGTCCTCGTCGTAGGCCATCAAATAATTGGGTCTCTCGCCGTCCAAAGTTTCCAGGTCATATACCATTCCCGGGGTTAATACTCGGGTCACCGCTCTTTTAACAATACCCTTGGCTAATTTTGGGTCTTCAATTTGATCGCAAAGGGCAACCTTATGGCCTAATTTTAGTAAGTTATTAATATGGCCCGATACCGAATGATGAGGAACACCGCACATGGGGGTTTCTTCTTGGGATTTTTTATTTCTTTGGGTCAGCGTGATTCCCAATAATGGCGCCGCTTTAACGGCATCATCGAAAAAAAGTTCGTAGAAATCTCCCATTCGGAAGAATAAAACTTTATCGGGATGGAGGGATTTAATTTCCCAGTATTGCTTTAATAACGGTGTCATCCAAAACCCAGCGGTAAACCAAGGCTTAAAGGCCTTTTAGTATTTTTTCGTAAATACCATCAAAGCCGCCGTTACTCATCACTAAAAGAATATCTCCGGGTTTTGACTCGGACTTTAAAAAATCCACTATTTCAGCTGCTTTCTGGAAGCAATGGGCACGCTTTCCCTTAGCTTCTAAATCAGCTTTTAGCTCTTGGGTGGAAAAACGGTCAGTTTCCGTGATTTTAGACTGATCAAATGGTTCAGCCAGAATAATTTCGCTGGAAGTAAGAAAAGCCTCCACATACTCGCGCTGAAATATTTTCCGCCGTGAAGTTGCGCTTCGGGGTTCAAAAATCGAGAAAACCCGGCGGCCGGGGTAACGCTTAATAATTCCTTCGACCGTCTTTTTTACTGCTGTTGGATGATGGGCGAAATCTTCAATTAATAATCTTCCGCCCGGCTCTCCCCGAATCTCTTGACGGCGCTTTACACCTTCAAAAGATTCCAGAGCTCTTTTTACTTTTTCTAAATTAAATCCATGAAAGTGAGCAAGCGTGATTAGCGACAAACAATTCAATACGTTGTAACTGCCACTTAAACCAGAACGGAATGTTCCCAGATTTTCACCCTTGAATTGTACGTCAAATACCGTGAATCCATTTTCTTCGCGGGAATTTTTCGCCTGGTAGTCACCTTCATTTAGTCCGTAGGATCTGATCTGTTTAGGTTGATGGGACTTCAAAATATCTTTAATATTTGCATCTTCAGCCCAATAAATAAAAACCCCGTCATCCGGCACTAATTTTAACAGACGTTTAAAGGCGCTTTTAACATCATCAAGATCTTTATATATGTCAGCGTGATCGAATTCCACACTCGTTAAGATGACTGATCGGGGCTTATAATGAATAAACTTGGGAACTTTATCAAAATAAGCCGTGTCGTATTCGTCACCTTCGATAATAAAATAATTTCCCGTTGGAATTCGGAAACTCAAATCAAAATTCTTTGGTACGCCACCAATTAAAAAGCCCGGATTAAGTCCCAGCTGATCAAACATCCACGCCGCAACCGAAGTAGTCGTGGTCTTCCCATGCGTACCACTAATGCAAACGCAGTGACGGTCTTGAATAATGAATTCGCCCATCGCTTTTGGTAACGAGGTAAAGGGAATTCCCAAACGATTTACTTCTTGGGCTTCGGGGTTATTGGCAGAAACCACATTTCCGACGATCACGAAATCTGGTTTGGGTTTCAAATTTTCAGGTTTGTACCCGATCATAATCGGAATTCCCAATTTCTCCAGCTGGGTCGACATCGGCGGATAGGGACTGGTGTCACTACCGGTAACTTTAAAACCCTGAACTTGCAAAAGTCCCGCAAGACTTCCCATAGCGGTGCCGCAAATTCCCATTAAATGAATATGTGCTCCGGGTTTTAAATTCATACTTCCACTCCTTGAAGTTAATTAGACAACCGTACTGCGACGGTAAGCTTCCACAATCCAATCGTGGATTTTCGGTCTTAATGCTTTAAAGTGATTTGGTTCACGGCCATATATTAAGCGGTTACTTAAAATCACAATGGCAAAATCCGCCTTTGGATCATACCACACCGATGTTCCAGTGAAACCCAAATGCCCGATAGAATTTAGTGAAAAATATTGTCCCGAGCTTGCATGCCCCGGTGTCGGCATCATAAAACCCATTGCCCAATCGCCAGATCCCACCGGGCGCGCGCGTTTAGCAAACAACTGGCTTGTTTTAAGTTTGATTTGTAATCGAGCTACTCCTAATAATTGGGATCTCATATGCAAAGCATACCAACCCAAATCATCAATACTTCCGAAAAGCCCCGAGTGAGTGGACACTCCACCTAAAGCCCATGTGTTTTCATCGTGGACTTCACCTTGAATTAACTTTTTCCTCCATACGCATTCTTCCGTCGGTGCGTATAAATTTCGGGGCTGTTTTGGCGTATTATCAGGATGAAATTCCAACGTCGTGCCCCGGTAGAATCTTTCTTTCATTTCTAACCAAATATCATAAATTGATTTTTTATATAAACCTTCGAGGACAAAAATCAGCGTCATGAACCCAAGGTCCGAATAAACGCTTTCAGTTTGGGGTTCTAATATTTCACCATTTAATTTTTTTAGCAGTTCATTTTTTTTAACATCGGCGCCTGAAACATTTGCCAGATCGACAAAGAATTTATCCCACCACTTAAAGCCAGATGAATGATTCAGCAAACTCAGAACGGTCATATCTCGGTGTTTGAAATCCGGCACGAAATCGACAACCTTAGATTCCAATTTCCAAAGGCCCGTATCATAGGCGACCATCATCGCTTGGACCGGAAAAATAATTTTCGTTACACTGGCCAAATCATAGTATGCGTATGTATCGCCGATGCGGACGTCGCATATTTTTTTCCCGCCCTGATAGGCCTGAACCAAAAGACCGGGAGTTACGTCCAAAATGTGCGGCTCTATAATTTGATGAAGTTGCTTTTCAAAAACTGAGTATTTCATAGGGAAAATCCTGCATCTACGGTAATTTCAAAGTTAGACTGCTTACGGAGAATTGTGGCGGGGGTCATAAAAGGAAGGCAGCGTTGTTTAGGATCATGGCCGGCAACGATCCCCGTAAAAACCGGTACGGTTGTTCCAGCTGCAAATCGTTTGATCGTTGCGGGAATTAAGTTCTTACCGTCTGGTTCTTTACAGTCAGTAAACGTCCCGAACAAAACTCCAGATGAAAACTTAAAATCAGGGATTTGACGTAAGTGTTCTAGGATTCGATCAATTCGGTAAGCCCGTTCGCCGATTTCTTCTAAAAAGATCAGACGGTTTCGTAAGGAAGGTTGAAACTTAGTGCCGAAGGTACTTTGTAAGGTGACCATATTCCCACCGATTATGGGCGCCTTTAATCTTCTTACTTTTTTTGCACTTTCGTTTACCGCTTTAATATTTTTAAACTGAATCTGCTTTTGTTGGCCAAACACCAATCCACGTAGTTCTTTAATTTGGCTAGGCGAAAGATCACCGCGAGCAGCGCGATCTAAAACCGGACCGTGTACGGTTGCCCAATTCCATTCGTCGTTCATCAATAAATGGAGGCTCGATATGTCACTTAGGCCAATGAAAAGTTTGGGCTTAACCTTATTGATTCTGGAAAGTTCGGGCAATAAACGAATCGATCCGTAACCACCGCGCAGACACCAAACCGCTTTAGAATCTTTAGCGCGTAAGGCATTTAACAAATGGGTTTGGCGGATTTCATCGGGTGATGCATGAAACATATAGGGCTTCAAAATATCTTTAGGTACACGCGCTTTAAGGCCCCATGAAGCTAAGAATTTCTTTACCCGTTCTAAAGACGCACGATCCGTGGCCGAGCCCGGAGCAATTACGTCAACAATGTCGCCCTCTTTTAAAGGCTGCCACGGGAAATACTTCATTTAAACTTGTGCCTCTATATTGTGTGTAATTCGTTTAGATGTTCACTCAAGTGCTCTCCCAGAATGGTGGGATACTGCCCGTCGAAACAAGCCGAGCAAAAATCTTTCCTATCAGCTTGGAGCACTTTGTATAAACCATCAAGTGATAAATAAGCCAGGCTATCGGCCTCTACAAATCGTCTGATTTCTTCAACCGATGAATTTGCGGCAATTAACTGCGACTTTCGTGGGGTATCCACCCCGTAAAAACAAGGACCAATGGTCGGAGGGGAAGCAATTCTTAAGTGAACTTCTTTTGCTCCCGCTTGTTTTAATAAGCTGACAATTTTTTTGGAAGTTGTGCCCCTTACCAACGAATCATCCACAACCACGACCTTTTTCCCGCGCAGTAAGTGGGACTGGGGATTTAATTTAATTCTGACGCCAAAATCTCTGACGGCTTGAACCGGCTGAATAAATGTTCTTCCAACGTAGTGGTTTCTAATAATTCCGAAATCAAAAGGCACTTTACTTTGTTCACTAAATCCAAGGGCCGCGGCAATTCCGCTGTCTGGAATTGGGATAACTAAATCCGCATCAACATCACTTTCCAATGCTAGTTGCTTGCCGAATTTTTTCCTGGATTCATAAACACTTCTGCCGAATACAGCACTGTCTGCACGTGAAAAATAAATGTATTCAAAAACGCAAGATGCGCTTCTGGCTTTTTCGGCAAAACGGCGGCTATGAACCCCATCTTTATTTATAATTAACATTTCGCCTTGATCTAATTCGCGAATAAATTTCGCACCCATTAAATCAAATGCACAACTTTCCGAGGCAATGACATAAGCTTTTTCGCCCAGAGGATTTGTCATTTCACCCAATGCTAACGGTCTAAATCCCATGGGATCCCGTAATGCAATTAGTGAATCTTGAGTGAGAATCCCCATGCTGTAAGCACCGACAATTTTCTGTAAACTTTTTTCCAGCGCAGGAATCAACCCCTCTTGCGATCGATGCGCCATTAAGTGAAGTAAAATCTCGGTATCCGTCGTTCCTTGAAAAATTGCTCCGTGATCACGGAGTTCTTTTCTTAAACTATCGGAATTTACTAAATTTCCATTATGAGCGAGAGCCATCGGATGGCCCTTAATTTCCGCAGTTAAGGGTTGGGCATTCGTTAAAAGATTTTTTCCGGTTGTTGCGTAACGGACATGCCCAAGTGCCGCGAATCCATGAAGAGGACTCAAATGCGCTTCGGTAAAAACATCAGATACTAACCCAATCCCTTTATGGTGAAGATGAGTTCCGTCATCAGCCAAAGTCACAATCCCTGCGGACTCCTGTCCGCGGTGTTGAAGCGCATATAAACCCAGGAATGTTAATCGTGCTGCCTCGGGATGATTCCAGATTGCGAAAACTCCGCACTCATCTTTCCATCTCATTAAAGCCCCCAAGCTTCCAAAGATTTTCGGCCAGCTGACCGCCAATCTTTAAATGCTAAAATGTCCTGTGTTTGAACTCTTAATTGTGACCCCGGCGCCGCCGTTCCCAAAAGTTCGACGGCAAATCCAGTTTTTTGGCCCCACGCTTTTAAGCTATTGGCACTGGCTTCGTCTTTGACGGAAAAAACAATCGAGTATAAATCCGTCGGAAAATCCAATTGTTTTTCCCACGACTTTTCTAAAATCAAGCTGCGCTCGGAACACAAACTGATTAAGGACTCACGCCAAGTCCGGCGGGATAAAAGTTTTGCCGATGCGGGTTTATTCTCAGTGACCCAATTTCTCAGTGAGTCTGTGATTTCCGGTAGATTTTCTTTTTGCTCGATCAGTTTTTCTAACGGCATTTTTACTAAGTAAACTTGTTTCGATGCCGACTTTAATTCGTCAAAAGGTAGACTTGTTGTTTCAGCTAGACCAATAATTCCCACGGCTGGCGTTGGCGGGATATTTTCACCTTCGGTTTCATTGTAAAAACTGACGTTCCCGCTGACAACCGGAACAGAAAGCAATTTCCCAAGTTCGGTGAATGTCTCGACGCTATCTACGAATTGAGCCATCACAAATGGTTTTTCCGGATTTCCGAAATTCATGCAATCGGTTAATCCCTTTGGCGTTGCACCTTTGATCGTTAAATTTAAGAAAGGTCGCATGAACGCATCGAACGCTCCCGTTCGAGCATCTTCATTTGTTAACCAAGGATCACAGCCAAGAGCTACTCCTAAAGTTCGGCCCGATGGTAAAATCATAAAAGCCGATGACTGACTTGCGGTTCTAACAGTTCTTGTACCGACTCGTTGGTCATACTGCCGGTAAATCCATTCCCGCAAAGCAGGATGCGGCCAAGGTGCTGGTTTCTTTTCTGATTGAACGGCATTTGCTTTTCGCTCGTAAGGGCGATCATACATAGGTGCATTGTCTACCAAATGTTTGGGTTCCATTCGGGTCAATATTTTCCCATGCCACATTAATTTTACATCTGTCCGAGAAGGATCGGTGTCGCCAATCTTAACTGCTTCTAATCCGTATTTAGCAAAATGCTTTTGAACACCTGTCAGATTTGTTTCATCGCAAAGTAAAAGCATTCGTTCTTGGCTTTCGGATAATAAAATTTCCTCTGGCTCCATGTCGGCTTCCCGCTGCGGAACTAAATCTAAATTAATATCAAAACCAATTTGTCCTTGAGCTGCCATTTCAAAACTTGAACTAGTCAAGCCTGCGGCGCCCATGTCTTGCATGCACTCGATTAAGTTTTCCTTCGCCACTGACAAACAAGCTTCAATTAATAATTTTTCAAAATACGGATCGCCAATTTGAATGTTAGGTTTTTTACTTGTTAAATCTTGGCCGAAAGATTCGCTGGCCATAGCAGCACCGTGGACTCCGTCGCGCCCTGTTTTTGAACCGACGTAAACGATTAATGATTTTTTCTTCAAAGGTTTGGAAGAAATCATGGGTTGGCCTTTTTCCAAAAGACCAACTGCCATTGCATTAACTAAAATATTTTTTTGATAGGCCGGATGAAAATTCGTTATTCCTTGGGTCGTCGGAACGCCTACACAATTTCCGTAATGGGAAATGCCTTTTACCACGCCTTTATAAAGGGATTTCATTTTATCCGTTGGCTGATCACCAAAACACAAAAAATCAGCCAGGGCGATAGGTCTGGCCCCCATTGTGAAAATATCCCTTAATATACCGCCAACCCCCGTCGCTGCACCATGAAAAGGTTCAATGAAGCTTGGGTGATTGTGACTTTCCATTTTAAAAATTACTTTTTCGTCTTTTCCCAAATCAATAAGTCCGGCGTTCTCTCCGCCCTGACTTCCGGCCTTTAAAGTTCCGGCGAACTTTTTTAAATGCCGGCGGGAACTTTTGTAACTGCAGTGTTCACTCCAGAGTGCAGAATACAAAGCCCACTCAACCCCTTCAGGATCGCGGCCCAGTTGTGCCCGAATTAAATCTAATTCCGCAGAACTTATACGATATTTTTTGAGCTGAGCTTCCATTGAAAAAACCTTCCGTCCTCGGAATCCATCCAAGGTTGGTATGCCCGTTCAGGATGCGGCATAAGTCCGAATACATTTTTATTTTCATTGCTGATACCTGCGATATCACCGAGAGAACCGTTGGGATTATCCGCGTAAGATAACCACACTTGGCCTTCATCCTGAAGTTTCTTTAATTCCTGCGGATCCACCGTGTACCGCCCCTCTCCGTGGGCAATGGGGATTCGAACAATTTTGTCGTCCGAAAGATGCGGGAATATTTTAAAATAATTTGTTACCCGTAATTGTACGAAATCATCACGAAAAAGACCACCCTCGTTTCGTACTAAGGCGCCCGGCAACAACCCTGATTCACACAAGATTTGAAACCCATTACAAATTCCCAACACAAACCCGCCGGCTTGGGCAAATCGCCTCACATCTTCCATTGCGGGTGATCGAGCAGCAAGGGCCCCGCAACGTAAGTAATCTCCATAGCTAAAGCCGCCTGGAATTAATAAGGCTTCGTAGTCTTTGGGCTCGAAATGATCTTGTCCGGAAATCCACTTTGGTTCGTTTCCTAAATGGCCTGCCCATTTGAAAACGTCTTCGTCGCAGTTGGTTCCGGGAAACGTTAAAACACCAATGGGTTTCATGATTCCAACTTTTCCACTTCAAAAGATTCAGTCATGGGGTTAGCCAGTACTTCCATTGCCATTTGTTCCACGGCTTTGAATGCTTTCACCGCATCTTTTTCATTCACTTGAACTTCGATCCACTTTCCGACGTGGACAGTGTTTAAAGTTTTATGTTGCTCTTTAAGCAATGCCTCGACGGCGCGCCCTTGAGGATCGAGAAAACCTTTTTTCGGCAATATCCTTACACCAAATTTCATGGCTATCGTCTCCTATATCTTTACTGCGGTTTTTAATCTGGAAAGCACTTCACCGTAGGACTCTTTCACATTTCCCAAGTCACGGCGAAAACGGTCTTTATCCATTTTTTCCCCAGACTTGATATCCCATAATCTGCAACTGTCCGGAGTTATTTCATCGGCAAGTACAAGTTTATTTTCTGGAGTTAATCCCATTTCGACTTTGAAATCGACTAGTGTTAATCCCATGGCGAAAAATAACTCTTTTAGCTTTGAATTTATATCTAATGCTAACTTTCGCATTTCAGAAAGTCTGGCGTCATCAGCAAGGCCCAATGCTTTTACATGGTCTTCGACCAGTAATGGATCCTCTAACTCATCTTTTTTGTAATAATATTCAACGACCGGAAAAGGTAACACATCACCTTCGGTGCGCCCAAGTTTTTTTGCCAAAGATCCTGCCATCACGTTTCTAACGACAACTTCCAAAGGAATCATATCAACTTTCAAAACCCGGAGGTGGTGCCCGTCTATTCGATTAACAAAATGAGATTTAATCCCCGATTTGGAAAGGTGATTAAAAATAATTTCTGTTATCTCTGAGTTCACTGCTCCTTTTCCATCAAACGATCCTTTTTTCTGGGCATTAAACGCGGTTAAAGAATCTTTAAATTCTAGGATCAGCATTTTAGAATCATCGTCTTTAAAAACTCGTTTGGCTTTACCTTCGTACAATAATTCCTTCGGGGTCATGATTTGCCTCCCAGTTTTTTTAATGCTCCATCAACGGATTTGGCGATCATGCGGCGATGATAGGCGCCCGAAAAAATTTCTTCGGCTTTGTTTTTTGTTAAATACTTTTTCAAATACTTGTCTTTTAAAACCAGATCTTGAAGTTGGTCGCCCTCGCCCATCGAGTGACTGACTCTTTGTAAGTTCATATAAGCTTCATCGCGGGTTAATCCTTGAACTACCAGGTGATTTAAAACTACCGACGTAAAAACTTGTCCTTGCGAACGCTGAATATTTTGAAGCATTCGCTTCTTGTCAACTTTCAAACCTTCCAACAAATCCGACATTCTGTGAACCGCATAATCAACAAGGATGAAAGCATCAGGGAACGCCACACGTTCAACCGATGAATGACTGATATCGCGTTCATGCCACAACGGAATATTTTCTAACGATGCGAAGGCGTACCCTCGAAGCAGCCGGCTAAGGCCAGTGATATTTTCGCTGCTAATCGGGTTTTTCTTATGAGGCATTGCCGAAGAGCCGCGTTGTCCCGCCGTAAAACTTTCTGTCACCTCTGCGACTTCACTTCTTTGTAAGTGACGAAGTTCGACAGACAATCTTTCTAAGGCCCCGCCCAAAAGTGAAATTGCCAACATTAAATCTGCATGCCGGTCGCGCGGTACGACTTGGGTAGCAACCGTTTCGACTGTTAATTTTAATTTCGCCGCGACTTTAGCTTCTACTTCAGAAGCCAAGGTTGAATAAGTTCCCACGGGCCCACTGAGTTTACAAATTTCTAATTCTTTCAGTGTTCGGTTCAGCCGTTGGGTATTGCGCTGAATCTCTGCCAAAAATCCCGACATTTTAAAACCAAAAGTCGTGGGTTCAGCGTACATTCCGTGAGTACGGCCTAAGCATAGTGTTTGCCGGTGTTCCCTAACTAAACTTCTTAATGCTTTTTCTAATCTGCTGACACCTTTTAAAAGTACTTCACCAGCATCGCGCATTTGTAAACTGAGCGCCGTATCCAATACATCTGAACTCGTTAAGCCAAAATGAATATACTTTCCTAAGGGTCCCACGTTTTCGGCAACGTTGGAAACGAACGCGATTACATCATGTTTCAAAGTTTTTTCTAATTCATGAATCCGCCGGCGGGAAAACTTTCCTTTTTGACGAATAGCCTTTGCCGCTTCACGGGGAATCAATTTCATTTCCGCTTGAACATCGGCGACTGCCATTTCAACTTCTAACATTCGCGAAAACTTATTGTCGTCATCCCAAATCAACCCCATTTCCGGGCGCGTGTAGCGAGTAATCATTGTTTCGTTGGCCTTTCTTTTCGGATTCGCTCTTCTCGACGCGAAACTAATTTTTTTATCAACAATCCGTTTTGCTCGTGCAAGTCATTAAGCCCAAACGAGTACCGGGATTCTGGCCCATGAAAATGCAGGTTACTCCATGGAGATTTAATATTGTTCGCATTCTTAAAAGTACCGTACGGAGACGGACCCAACTCTTGGAAACTATATTGGCTTTCCGGTGGCAGAATCACGGTTAAAACTTTTGTTGATGGAAGTTTGCGATGAATGTGCTCCATGATTTGCTGTTGTATCTCGGTGATATAGTTTTTCGAGAATCTCTGGTGCTGCGGAACTTTACACCAAACGTCCCAAAATCCTTGAAGCGGGGTTCGCTGGACAATTAAAAAGTTGCCTTGGCTCCAATGATCAAATTCGTCACGAACCATCAGCATATGGCGGGGACGATATCTAAGCTCTTCACTTTCTTCCATTTCGATGCGATACCGAATCCAACAACTGTCAGGCTCGGGTGTTCCCTTGGAAAATAGCTTGGTTGCTAAATCTGAATTTAAATATTTAGCCTGCTCAACCGATAAACACCAAATCACTTCGTCAAACCCCATGAGTCCCCGCTCGGGACCTTCAAGCTCGAGGGATAGAATATTTTTTCCTTCGGTCGCAAAATCTAAAAGTTGGAAAGAGCGGTAGTCTGTAACGCCGGATTCAATAAACCAATCGATTCTTCGATCCCAACCTTTTCGCGTCGGATGGAAAAACCCAAACTCCGCCGCCCATTTTTTAAAATTATTCGGAAAACTTGTTTCCTTCCAATTCCATTCGTATACCGAGTGCCAAGTTGTTAATAATAATAGTGGCCACATCGCTGGATAATTATCTCGAAGCTCTTCCCGCCCAATAAAGCTCTTTTCAGTCGTTTTTCCCATCCATTCTAAAAACAATGGATTCTTTGCTTCCATCGGACCTTTGCTTCCCCAGAAACAAAAACCTCTTGGTAAATAATGGATGGGGTCAGAGTAGTGGAATTGTTCTATCAGCAGTTGATCCATTGGATCGTGCCGAAGATAACCAAAAGGACCTTGAATATCTTCAAGCGACCAATTACCTAGTTGCGATGTAAAGTCAAAATGATGAACATCAAACTGATTCTTTGCCAACCCTACGGCCAAAGAGTCGCCCCGTCCGAATGCATTCAGTACGGCAACTTTTACCGGCATAGGACCTCGCTGATCAATCGGCGTTCCATCCAAGCATTTCTGCGAACTATTTTTTTAAAGTTAGTTGATAACCTCGAGTAGGTACCTTGATGAACAGGCGAACCCGCATCCATTTCAAAAGTTACGTGATGAACAGTAACGCCCAGCTGATCACCGGACTCCCAACCTTTTTCTAAACCATGCAAGCCTGCATGCTTGGGTAACAAACTTGGATGAACATTAAACATTTTCCCCGTCCAAAAATCGACAAAGGATTCAGGGATCAACTTCATAAATCCTAACAAAAATATTTTTTGGATTCCACGGGCCACTAAAAGATTTTGTAGTGCCGCCCAATTCGTGGGTGCCGCACTATGAGCTAAAAAAATACGCCCACTTCGTTTAGCTTTCCCAAGTCCGGGGGCCGCGATTTTATTAGAGCAAACCGTATCGATCAATACCCGGTCATCCCAATCCATCGCCGTCTGTAAATTTGAACCACGTCCGGAAATTAGTATTCCCCATTTGATCATTTAGAGAACTCCCAAGTGGATTCATTCAAATTAGATTTGCTTACTTCCAAACGCCCGAGAGTCCATGGATTTAAGTTCCATTTCTTACCCCATTCTAAAGCGGCACTTTCTGCGGCAGGTGGCACTAGTAACACCATTCCGATTCCACAATTTAGCGTCGTCACCATCTCTGTTTTTGAAAGTCCAGTCCGGCGCTGAACCTCGGAGAAAATTTCAGGAAACTTCCATTCGTTAATGACCGCCTTTAAATGAGGTGGATAGATACGCGGTAAATTATCCATACCCCCACCCGTGATGTGGGCAGCGCCGTGGATCTCAAAATTTTTTTTCGCGTCCAGTATCGGTTTTACAAAAAGTCGGGTTGGTTCTAGAAGTTCTTTCCGAAATTTTTCCCATTCACCTTCGAAAACTTTTCGAAGTAAGGAAAAACCATTGCTGTGAAAGCCGGAACTGGCTAACGCAATTAATACGTCCCCGGCCTGGGCTTTCGCGGGAGACCATCTTTTATCTTCGTCGACCAAACCAATTGCAAATCCGGCGCAATCGAAATGGCCGGGCTGATAGACACCTGGCATTTCGGCAGTTTCTCCGCCCACTAAATCACAGTTACTTTCTTCACACGCGCGCTGAACACTTTTTAGAAATGCTTGCCCGTTTTGTTTATCGAATTTTCCGACGGCGTAGTAATCCAAAAAGAAATACGGATCGCCACCCGTGCACATCAAATCATTAACACACATGCCGACTAAATCTTGGCCAATGGTTGAAAGATCACCAAGTTCTGATGCTATTAACACTTTTGTTCCGACGCCATCGGTACAAGTTACTAAGCAAGGTTTTTGATAAAGATTAAAAGGCATTCGAGTTACTGAAGCAAAACCACCGATGCCGTCTAGAATTCGGTCAGATTTTTTTGTGCTTTTTTGAATCCAGGACGCGAACTCATCGGATTCCTCAACGTGAACCCCCGACTGCTGGTAACTCAGCTTTTTATCGTTCGGGTTGGATTCCATGTAGCCTCTGTTAATTTTTTAATCTGAATTGATTTGTAAGTATACAAAGAGTTCCAATTTTGTTTGCTGATTCGCCCCGTCACATAGAGCTATTTTTCCCATGTTCAGCATATAATTTCATCACACCGTTAGACGTGGTGAAATGAAAGGTGGCAACATGCTACTTAAAAACGCCTTGGGATCCTTTATCGCAATTTTATTTTTGAGCAGTAATTTCGCGCTGAGCGCTGACTCTAGCGCGGCGAAAGGTTTTTTTGCGTTAAACGCGACGGATATCGCCGGAAAAAAAGTAGAAATGTCCAAGTATAAAGGCCAAACGCTGCTGGTTGTGAATACAGCTTCAAAGTGCGGATATACTCCGCAATTAAAAGATCTGGAAGAAATCTATCAGAAGTATAAATCGAAAGGTTTTGTCGTGCTGGCTTTTCCATCAAATGATTTTAAGCAAGAACCTAACGAGGGAGCAGCTTGCCAAAGCGTCAGTGAAAAGGAATACGGAACTACTTTTCCATTTTTCGAGCGCATTAAAGTCACCGGTGATGATAAACACCCCATTTATAAGTACCTAACTGATCAGAAACCGGGTGCGATTTTCAAAGAAGTGGCGTGGAATTTCGAGAAATTTCTGGTTAATAAAGAAGGGCAAGTTATCGAAAGATGGACTTCCAAAGCAAAGCCTATGTCTCAAG
>JAZKJI010000228.1:0-2185 GCA_040384405.1 Bdellovibrionota bacterium | reverse complement strand
CAAGATGTGACATCTGCCATCGAGAAAGCCCTTAAATGATCAAGCTCGTAACTTTGCTACGGTTTTCCTTTCCAAGCCCCTCTGTCCTTGTCATAATTTTCATTAGGGGAAACCAATGAAACGGATACTAAGTTGTCTATTAGTCGTTCTCGCCATGAGTTCATGGTCAGTGTCTTCCTATGCCCAAACTGATCCCGATGAAGCCTATGATCCCTTTTCCGATTACTCAGAATTTGATGAAGCTTCCGATGAAGAAGCAGACATCAACTTCTTTAAAAATGGCCGATTTTTTACGGCCGCAATGGTCATTGGGCCGCGTGGATTCACGGAAGGTTTGGGCAAAGTTTATAACGATGCGCCGATGTTTGGAATTCAGCTTTCTTACTTTTTTGATTTGCGATTAGCGCTGATGATGGGTCTAACGACCGGCGATAGCGCGGTTAATTTTACCACTAATGCCAATACCTATAGCGGCAATGTTTCGATAACAACGTTCAATATGGACTTAAAGTACTACTTTAACACCCAAAACGTAACGCGTGGATTAGCGGATTTAAATCCATTTATCCTGGGCGGATTTTCCCAAGTGCAAAGAAGCTACAGCTTTTCTTCTCTTTCTACAACGAGCCGTGATTCTACAATGGCAACTGATCTGGGAGTGGGGATTGAAATTCCGTTAATGCGGCGGAAAGCTTATACTGGCGTTCAAGCAACCTATCATTATATTAGCTTTCCCGACGAAAACAAAGATTTGCTGGATAACGGCGGCACTTTGGAAAAGTTAAATAATAAATTTAATGGCGACATGTATGACGTACTATTTATGATCGGTATGAACTTTTAAGACCGACTTAACCCAGGGCTGACAATTATCTAATGAAACAATTCCTATCGGTTTTAACTATTACATTATTTTTTTCAGGCTATGCCCTTGCCGATATCAAAATCGGATCATTGGCCGGCGGTACGCTAACCGCGGTTTCGAAAAATGAAAGTACCGAAGAAGAAATGGCCGTTTCATTTAAAGTCCTGTGGAAACGGGATTCCCAAACCAGGGAAGCCGAGCTGGATCAGTTTTCTGAACCCAGCACTTGGGCGGATAGTTATAGCTTAGGCTCTGCTGAACTGAATGGAAATAATATAAAAGTAGTTATTAATCGCAAAGGTTCTTTCGACTATCGAGGCGACAGCGCCATTACTTATGAACTTTCTTTTGATCCGGCTAAGCTTCAATTTTCTAAAGCAAAACGTAAAGAAGTGGATGGCTCTGAAAAAGCCGTTAAGAATTTAAGGCAGCACTTAAGAAGAAATTGTGACCCCGACCGGAGTCCCAGCAAAACAATGATCGAAGAGAATCTGACAAATAATCCAAGGGATGCGAATCTTGTCTACCTTGATAGTATTTATGGAATAGTTTTCGAAGAAATGCATGCGTGCGCGGTGGAACTTTTCAAAAAGGGCAAGAAAACAGAATCTTCCGCATTGATCGCAAAAACTGTTGCGAACGTAGACGCTTCAAGGGATTGGATTTGTAAAATCGGTTCCATGGAAGAACAAGAAGACGGCGAACCTGCGGAAGCTTGCCAAAACAGAAGGGAAATTTTCTTTTCGCGTTTTGTCAGCGAGCAACCCCAGATCGCAAACGACTATGGTTTTTTCTTGTACCAGAATCCAAAACACCTGGAATTAGCCAACGAAGTATTAACCGCCGTAGTTAAACACTATCCTAAGCGTGCGGTCGCAAGGTTAAATCTTGGCGATGCATTGTGGGACCTAGGGAAGAGCGAAGATGCAAAAGTCCACTACCGGGAATATTTAAAGCATGTGCCCGAGAGAATTAAGAACTCTGCGGAAAGACAAAAAGTAAAACAGCGCCTGGATCAAAAACCAAACGACTTGCCCAAAACTGAACTACCTAAGTAGCCCGATAATCTGTAAAACGTAACCAAGCAATACGACGGATGGAATTCCATAACGAAGCGCCCACCGCCAATGGGAATACATGACGATACTGACTTGGCCTTCTGGATCCATAAAGGATTTTTTCACTTCCCGTTCTTTTAATCCTTTTTGTAGTTGAAGTGCATTGCGCCAAAGTTTGGTGCGTAGCTCCGGCATTGTACGCAACATTTCCAGGCGTTTAAGATTGCCAATAACCAAAGGCATGGGTAAACTTTTGGCAAAA
>JAZKJI010000227.1:3869-6911 GCA_040384405.1 Bdellovibrionota bacterium | reverse complement strand
CGCGGACCGAGTTCCCTCCGAAACGGGCCAATTCTTCAAAACCAGCGGCACCCGCATGACCGCCGGATCTTTCAAAATGTTCTGCGGCCGCATGAAGTAACTCAACTAAATGCAGATTACTTTCATCGGGACGGCGTGCGCTGCCCACGACTGTCAGTCCGTCAGGATCCACGCTTCCGACAAAGGAAGGCTTTCCAAAAGTTTCGCAAAGTTTAGAAGCCACGATTCCCACTACACCGCGGTGGAATTTTGGTGAGGCGATAAAAATAAACGGCCATTCCGTTTGCTCTGATGCTTTTAAAAGCGCTTCTTCAAAAGCATCATTCTGAAACTTTACCCGGTTTGAATTTGTTCGGTGAACCACTTCCACCAGTCTGATTGCTTCTTGCTCGGTCGCGGCCAAATACAAATCAATTGGTAATACTTCTGATTCCATCCGGCTTAAGGCATTTAATTTTGGTGCAAATCGAATCGCGACATCCTGCCCGGTTAACAACTTTTGATCCATTTTAAGTTCTTTAAGTAACTGCTTAAGACCAGGCTTATTGGTTTGGGAAAGTTTTTGTAAACCCATTTTAACCAGTGCGCGATTGTCTTCAACTAATGGAACCATATCAGTTAACGTTGCGATGGTGAAAAATTCCAAAGCTTCTTTCAAGTCACAGCGATTAGCTTCTTCAACCCAACCGCGCTCCATGAATCCACGCTTTAATGCTCGCAATAAATAAAATCCAACGCCCGCTCCGCACAAATATCCTAAGCCTGACGTATCGTCATTTTGATTGGGGTTAACGACCGCAAAGGCGGCGGGCAAAGTTTCTTCCGGTAAATGGTGATCTGTTATAATGACTTCGAGTGGAAGGTCCTTGGCTAACTCGCAAGTTTTAATCGCAGTGATTCCTACATCTACCGTTACTACTAAAGAGTACCCCTGTTCGGATAAATCTTTAAGCCCACCATAGTGAAGTCCGTATCCTTCCGAAAGCCTTTTCGGTTGATACCTTCCCACATTTTTAAAACCTAATGATGTTAGCCCCTGATACAATAATGCTAATCCGGAAGTTCCATCCAAATCAAAGTCACCGTAAACCGCCACTTTTTCCCCGCGTTCAAACGCAAGGCAAAGTCGATCAATTGCTTTTTTCATGTTGGTCATTAGGTAAGGATCACGAAGATCGGAAATTCGGGGATTTAGAAAATGAGAAGCCGCTTCCAAGTTTACTCCGCGTAAGCGAAGCAATCTTTGAAAAGCAAAGGGGATCTGTGACGATCCCCCGGCTGAAATTTCACTTTCAATTTCCCGCGCTCGCCACATTAGGTAGCCTTATGTCCCGTGCGTAAGCGTTCCATGATCAGGATGAAAGGGGCAGCAACGTAGATCGAAGAATAAACCCCGAAAATGATACCCACGCAAAGTGCAAACGCGATATCTGCAACTGTACCTTCAGCAAATAAATATAAACAAAGTGCAGAGGTAAATACCGTACCGGAAGTAATAATCGTTCGTCCTAACATATCGTTAATTGATTTGTTAATTACGTATCTAAAACCCTTATCGCGGTATTGATGTTCAGTTTCACGGATCCTATCAAATACGACGATCGTGTCGTTCAATGAAAACCCGATCAATGTCAGGATCGCAGCTAAAACCGGAACGTTAACTTCTTTACCTACCGCCACGAAAATCGCCAATGTAATAATCGCATCGTGCATAAGACAGATAACCGCACCCGGCGAATATTTATAATCAAAGCGAAGTGCAACGTAGATCAAGATAACTAGTAAGCTGTAAAATACTGCCAACAAACTATTTCGTTTTAATTCTGACCCTACCTGAGGACCTACGGTATCTACCCGGCGGATCTCGGGACCCGAAGCAGCGAAATCTTTGGTGATTGTGTCCCGAACTTTGGTTAAGGATTCGTTTAAGATTTCATTGGTTTCTTTATCCGTTTTTCCGGTTTTACCTTGGAAACGAATGATAAATTCGCTGTCGGCGCCGATACCTTGAACTCCAACCTCACCTAATCCAAGACTGGATAATTTTCCGCGAAGGTCATCAATTGTTACAGGTTGGGCGAATCGGACTTGAACTTCGGTTCCACCACGAAAATCAATTCCGTAATTAATTCCACGGACACTTAAATAGACTAAAGAAAGAATAACGAAAATTAACGAGATCCCCCCGAAAATTCCCACTTTTCCTACGAAATCAAATCGACCTGAGCTTTCAGTTTTTTTATTTTGTGTCATATATCACCTATATCGCAATCTTCTTGGCAGCCATTTTGTTGATCAAAGTATCCACGATTACTTTCGAAATAAATACGTTAGCAAATAAAGTTGTAACGATACCGATAAGTAAAGTTACAGCGAATCCACGAACCGGTCCGGTTCCGAAATAAAGTAAAACCAACGCCGTCGTTGCGATCGTAACGTTTGAATCAAGAATCGCCGACATGGCACGGTGGTACCCTTCGTAAATTGCTTGTTTCCACGTCGCGCCTTTGGCCAGTTCTTCCTTTATCCGTTCGTGAATTAACACGTTCGCATCAACCGCGAATCCTACAGTTAACGCGATACCTGCGATACCCGGAAGTGTCAGCGTTGCTCCGAAAGAACTTAGTAACGCAAAAACCATCAAGATATTTATTCCCATACATACAGAAGCAATCACGCCCATTACTTTGTAGTAAATCATCAAAAATAATAAAACCAAGGCCGCACCGACGAAAGCACCCATTTTTGCTTTATCAATTGAATCGGCACCCAATGAAGGACCCACACGTCGCTCTTCAAGCTGTTCAAGGGAAGCTGGCAATGCCCCCGCACGAAGTGCCGTCGCAATCATTTGCGCTTCACTTAAAGTATCATTTCTGTCGCCAGTATTTCCTAAAGTGATAACTGCATTACCGCCGCCAATTCGCTCTCGCAAACTGGGTGCAGATTTAATAATTTTATCTAGAACAATGGCCATCTGACGGCCAACGTTTCCACCGGTAATGTCGGCACATTTATTTGCGCCAGATGCATTAAAGCTTA
>JAZKJI010000227.1:2988-3859 GCA_040384405.1 Bdellovibrionota bacterium | reverse complement strand
CTTCCATTTTCTGAGCGTTCGGAGCTTTTTCAAAATAAACGGCCGTATTTTCCGGAAGTTTTCCTTTAAGATCGGCATTCAATCGATTGACGTATTCGCCGTACTTCATAGTTTTTAAAGAATAATTTCCTGCTTTTTCCGCATCCGCAATCCACGCTCGAAGTTGCTCGGTCGTGACATCAGAAGAGATAATCATGAAATCAAGTTTAGCAGTTGTATTGATTAACTCTTTTGCCCGTTCAGCATCAGCCATACCCGGAAGTTGAACTAAAATCCGGTCACTACCCTGTTGAGTGATACTTGGCTCGGCAACCCCGAACTCATCGATACGATTTCGAATTGTCTCGATAGCCTGGGTGATAACTTTATTTTTGTAATCCATCAGGTAGGTATCTAAATATCGAACCGTAATTAGATTAGGATTCGAGTTAAGAACTTGAAGTGTCGTCCCGTGATTATCAGTTAAAAGTTTTTCAACTTTTCCTTGAGCATCAGCATTTGGAACAGTGATTTGAAGTTCCCCTTGGGAAGGAACCGCACTCTTTACTTCTACACCCGTTAAACCCGCGGTTTCCAGCTCGGTTCGCATACCAGTCACCAATCGCTCGGTACTTTCTGCAACTACACCGTCGACGTCGACGCCCATCACCAGATGGACCCCGCCTTGAATATCAAGACCGTAATTAAGTTTATTTTTTACTGGCCACCACTTTAGGTTTTCAACGTTTACAACGTTAGGTAAAACCCAAACAATGGCGAACAATAATCCGAAAATAGCTAGCGTCGATCGAAGTCGGTAGGATTCCATGATGCTGATAACTCCTTACAGTGTTGTAACTTTTAAATTTATAATTTAGCTGGGGCCTTAGCG
>JAZKJI010000227.1:2517-2970 GCA_040384405.1 Bdellovibrionota bacterium | reverse complement strand
TTGCCGTCGGAGCTGGCTTAGGACTTACGATTTGGGTGCGCAAAATTCTTAGTTTCACGCCCTGATCAACTTCTAAAGTAACGAAGGTATCGGTTAATCCATCGATCTTTCCAAGAATACCGCCGGTCGTAAGAACTTCGTCTCCGCGCTTAAGTGTCGTCAAGAAACCTTGTTGTTCTTTTTGGCGTTTAGATTGAGGCCGGATGATCAGAAAATAAAAAATAACAAAAATGAATAAAAACGGAATCATCATTTCGAACATTGATGGTTGAGCAGCGGCACCGGGTGCCGGAGTTGCTGTTTGCGCGTTAGCCAAGACCGGCAAAAGTGTAACCATAAGGGTTGATAAAAATAACTTCATACATCCTCCAAATTTTCCAAAAATAATTTTTGCGATATTCGGGATCAATTCGCCCGCGACAGTGATTGCCGCTAGAAAAAAAGAAAACCAAA
>JAZKJI010000227.1:0-2507 GCA_040384405.1 Bdellovibrionota bacterium | reverse complement strand
GATTTAAAGATGTCAAAGGATTGGGATTTTACTCTGCAACCCGCTTAAGAAACGGGAGCTTGTTTTATAAAGCGCGTTAGGTACTTGGCTTTGAATTCTTCCCAAGTTCCGTTGCGAATTGCTTCGCGGGATCTCTCCATCAGCTTCATATAAAAGTAAATATTGTGAATGGTGTTAAGTCTGCTGCCTAAAATTTCCCCACTTAAAAACAAATGGCGAAGGTAAGACTTAGTATAGTGCTTACATGTATAGCAATCACACTCGGGATCCAAAGGAGACTTGTCTTCTTTGTACTCGGCCCGCTTGATGCTGACTTTTCCATTCCACGTATAAATTGTCCCATTCCGCGCTACTCTTGTCGGCATGACGCAATCAAACATGTCGATTCCCGCATCGATCGCGATTAATAAATCTGTCGGAGTACCAACGCCCATTAAATACCGGGGTTTATTCCAAGGCATTCTTGGCGCAACATCCGGAAGAATTTGGTGCATTAAATGAATAGGCTCGCCGACGGAAAATCCGCCCAATGCATAACCCGGTAATTCCACGCTGGTAATTTGCTCTAAACTTTTTAGACGATGCGGAAGACTTAACCCACCCTGTACGATTCCAAATAGTAAACTTTCTTTTCTGGTCATCGCATCTTTACTGCGCTTTAACCACCGATGGGTCAGATCCATGGACTTTTGGATTTCATCTTCAGTCGCTGGATGTTTTAAACACTCATCAAACGCCATGATGATGTCAGAACCAAGATCCATTTGGATTTCCATACTTTTTTCCGGAGAAATAAAATATTTTCCGCCATCCAAGTGCGATCTAAACTCCACACCTTCTTCGGTTAAAGTTCTCAATCCACTTAATGAAAAAACTTGGAAACCGCCAGAGTCAGTTAAGATCGGGCCGTGCCAACGCATGAATTCGTGAAGTCCGCCCATTTCTTTGATGGTTTTTTCGCCAGGTCGTAAATGTAAATGATAGGTATTTCCCAATACAACTTGGGTTCCGCAATCTTTTAACTCTTCTGGGGTCATCGCCTTAACAGTTGCTTTTGTTCCTACCGCCATAAAGACCGGAGTTTCCACGGGTCCATGGGAGGTCAGTAAAGTTCCTTGACGGGCATTATTCACGGAAGCGTGAATTTTAAATTCCCCCAAACCCATAGATTGGGAAATTTCCGTCGGTTTCATCGCGGTATTGTTAGCGGATCCAGACACTCAAGTCTCCATAGCTGAAAAGCCTGAACTTACATTCGATGGCCCATTTATAACAAGCTTTTACCGTTCCCAGATCAGAAAAAGCCGCGACCAGAGCCAATAACGTGCTTTCGGGTTGATGGAAATTTGTCATAAGTCGATCTACGACTTTCCATTCATAGCCTGGTTTAATAAAAATTCTCGTAATCCCTTTATAACATTGGCCAACTTCAGTGCCCACTAGGGGTAAAAGATTTTGAGCAACACTTTCGATGGCCCGGGTTGAAGTTGTCCCTAAAGTCCAAACCTTGTTTCCCCCTGATTTGGCTTTCTGAATAGTGATCCAAGTGGAAAGTGGAATCTCTACCATCTCTCCGTGGATTTCAAAATCATTTAAATTTTCAGTCGTGACCGGCAAAAAGGTTCCCAGTCCCACATGCAAAGTGATCGGGACTATTTGAACGCCATTGGCTTTTAATAATTCCATATCGGATGATGAAAAATGTAAACTTGCCGTGGGACTTGCTAAACTGCCAGGCTCTTTCGCCCAAGCGGTTTGATACCATTCATCGTCCTGGGATTGCGAATGGCGAGTCGGCCGTAATTTTTGAATGTAAGGTGGAAGTGGAATTTCGGCATTTTTTGCGAAATAGTCCTCGTTGACATCCCGATCGAGTTTTAACTTTTGGGGCCGGCCCTTTTCGATGAGTTCAGCTTTTACCCCATCCGGTAATTCCAAAACCGAACTTACTTTAAATTCTTTGGCCGGGAACAGCACTTCCCATGTTTGATTTTCTAATCTGGTTAAAAATAAAATTTCGATAAATGCTTTTTTCCAGGGCACAAAAACCCGGCGTTTTAAAACTTTGGTGTTATTGACCACTAATACATCACCACGCGGAATCTTTCCTAACAACTGCTGGAAAGATATTTCCACTGGCCGCGAGTTCTCGACCCACATGACGCGCGACGGGCGTATTGGCTCGAGTGCGACCAAACTATCGGGATAGGGAAAAGTAAGTTCTGATATATGCATGGACGGATCAACTACCACGCTAAATCCCCTGCTTCCAGCCGAGAATTGGAAATGATAATTATTTGGGGTTAAATGCCGCCGTTTGTCTGCCACCATCAGTTGATACTTATGGATTTCCGGGGGTATGTTTAAAGCGATGAATGATTCCCGAACTCATATTTTTCAGCCGGGTCGAAACTGCTGGGCCGTCAGCAAAGCCAATCACGCCAAAATGCTGATTGATTCCGCCGATTTTTACAGGGCCATTCATGCTGCCATCGTCAATGCGAAAA
>JAZKJI010000226.1:26854-30693 GCA_040384405.1 Bdellovibrionota bacterium | reverse complement strand
CGTGCCCTTCCGTCGCCTTTGGTACGCCATCCTGGCGGGCGCGGAGCCCCCAAAAAGCCTTCCCGAAATCCCCCAACCCCCTCCCTCCGCCGGCTCCTCTACGGTCTTCAGCTTTCCTTGTTTAAGTGCGTGATCAGGAAAGAAGTACTAAAACCCGAGAGTGAAAGTAGAACCTTTCTTCTTGGATTTTGTGGGGACTCGGTCTTTCCGGGTGGGAGGGTATCGGTCACCTGGGATTTCACTTCGTTGAACTTTATCTTCTTTTGGGGGTTTTCTTTGTCGGCTCGTGATGTTTTTGAGGCTTATCTTACTCGGATTAATTTGCATGATTTTTCTTTGGTTGCTTCTTTAATTTCTGACGATTGTACGTTTTGGTTTTCTAGTGGGACCTATTCTGGGTTGGCTGAAACTCGGGGTGCTTTTGAGAAAACTTGGCGCTTGATTGTTGATGAGATTTATAAGGTGACCGATACCTCTTGGGTTGCTGAGTCTGAATCTGCTGCGGTTTGCGTTTATACCTTTCATTGGGAAGGGTTTATTGGGGGTCAGAAAAAATCTGGCAGTGGCCGAGGAACTTCTTGTTTTCGAAAGGAAGCGGGCGGTTGGAAAATCATCCATGAGCACCTTAGTTCGTTTCCTTTATCCTCAAAAGCTTAATAGTTTGTGAGTTTAATAGGTTTCATCCTTCATATAATGAAGCTCGCATTAAATTTTTTAATTTTTGTGATGAATCCCTTGAAAAGCCTTGGGTTCTCTGGGGATAATCTTGTTATGAAAATATATTCGGGATTTTTACGGACGATTTTTCTGGGTACTGTTTCTTCGCTTATTGTTGGGTCGGTTTCTTTGGCCGCTGTTCCGGCTAAACCACTTCGGGTGGTTAAAGGGTCTGGATCATTTTATGGTGGGCAAGCTGGGCCTGGGTTTTCTTTGATTGGGTTTAAGCGTACTCAAATTAAAAATGGTGAGCGTATATTTTTAAGTGTGGGTGATATGCGCGAAAAACCGATGAAGGGTTTGCCAGGTTATTATCATGTCGAGATGAGGGGCAATAAAATCGTTGTGGATTTTGCTCAGATGCCTTTATCAAAAGTTAAATTAAATGAAATTCAGGCAGCCGTTCGGAAATCAAAAAACATTTCCGCCGTTGCGATGGCTTTGGATTCTGCTGATGGTGGGTTGAATTTAATCTTTACTTTGCGTAATCCGGTCAGTTTAAATGTTTTGCAAGTTCCGGGACAAAAGTTTTCTAGCCAAGTTGTTTTACAGATTTTAGAATAGGAGAGTTGTTCTGACTTTCCTTAAAAATCCGATTTCTTACATTTTTCTAGCTGCTACTGCTTTTGCGCCGGCAGCTTCTGCTAAAGTTTTCCAGATGGCCAAGGAAAGTTTCGCTAGTTATTTGCTAATTAACGGTGGAAATTCAAATTTGGGTAGTAAAGCTTTGGATGGTGAAAGCTCGGCCGGAGTTTTCAGTAAAACTGTCGATCGAAATATGGGCGGAGAGTTTGGATTTGTTTACCTTCAACAGAGATTTGCCCTTCGGTTTGGGTTCGAGTTTTTGAAACCCGACCGCTTGGAAGGCACTTCGGCCTCAACTTCTTCGGGCAGTGCTGAACTATACAAAGTTGATTCAGAAGTTATTGGTTATATTCCAAAAGTTGGTGCCGAGATCCATTTGCTGCAATTTGAAAATCAGCGAGTTTATTTACAGGGAACTGTGGGATTGGCTAGCGTCACTTTGAAGAATGCATACACTGACGTTACTATTGCGCCAACCGCATCACATACTGTGGAAGCCAAAGGGACCGGAAATTTAATTCAAGGTGGAATTGGGTACGAAGTTTATGTATTCGATAAAACCACTTTTGCGACTGAATTAAATTACCGAAGTTTAGTTATTGATAATTTAAAATACTCTAAATCAGTGACAACTTTCTCTGGGGCTAAATTTGACGGGCAAGATTACGTGGGTGCTAGTGGTGCCCAGCGTACTCTGGATTTTACCGGATACTATATTTCCATAGGATTTCGTTGGTGGCTTTAAAGTAAACAGTCCGCAGCTAACTGCAGACTGTGTTTGGACAACTAATCTATATTAAGTTTCTAATAAGCTGACATGGTTCTAATAAACCGACATTCATTTTTAATCTGGGTTTTATTTTCTGCAAACATAAGTTCCGGCTTGGCCATTATAACTTAATGCCGCCGTAACTGTCTGTGCATCGTTTAAAGTTAATCGCTGAATGGACTCGGCACCCATGACATTAATTTTTAAGTTTAAGTTGGTTGCGTTACAAGAACCTTGGTACGTGTGAGGAAGAGGGTTTAATCCGGTATGAGGTTTATTATCCAGTACAATTGCAATTTTTGATAATTGATCGACCATCACATAGCCAGCATCCGTTTTTTGAACACTAACATTTACTTTTTGGCCGTTGTCGCAAGTCCATTGCCCATTAAAGCCTTCGCAAGCTAATGTTGGGGCCGCGATTAACAAAGTAGCGATTGCTGAAACTAAAACTTTCATTGGAACTCCTTGAATAAATGTTTCCGAGCCGAGGATCATTCGACAATTAATCAGCGATCGATTTGATCGCTGAATGCAAACTGACTTCATAACCATATAGGGAAAATCGGTTCAGATCATTGCGCACGCTGCATAGGCCTATTGCCACATTTTTTATTCGCGAAATGTGATTAAATCCGCACCCAGCGCAGGTTTGGTGCAATTATCAGCAGTGGCATGCACTCTGATACCGCAACGGTCAGCGGGGACATGAACTTGTATTCAGCAATAATCAACAGTAACGTGAACTCGTTTTTTGTAAGAATTTGAAATGAGCACCACGAAGTGAAAGGGCTTTTTACTGGTATAGAGCTTGAATTTGCTCGGCGTAAATTTTATCCAGAGCTTTTCTTTTCACTTTTAGTGATGGTGTTAATTGTCCACCTTCGATCGTGAACTCATCGGATAAAATCGTGAACCTTTTGATTGTTTCAAAACTTGCCAGCTGTGCATTTACATCCGCAACTGCATCGCGAATCAATTTTTCGACTGATGGTTTTTTTAGTAAATCCATCCAGTTTTTATAATCAATTGTCTGCGAAGCTGCCCAGTCTTTTAAAAACTGTTTCTCTACCGTGATCAACGCCACAATAAATTTCTTTTGGTCCCCGTGAATTAATACGTGGGAAACAGCCGGATGAAGTTTTAACAGATTTTCTAACTTTTGCGGCGCCACATATTTGCCGCCGGCAGTTTTAATTAAATCTTTTTTACGGTCCGTGATTCTGAGCTCACCTGATGAAAGTATTTCACCTATATCGCCAGTGGCAAACCATTCACCATGCATCACTTCTTTGGTGGCTTGCGGATCATTGTAATATCCCGCCATTACTTTTGCACTTTTCACCAGGATTTCGCCATCGGCTGCGATTTTTAATTTCACATCGCCAATGGGGCTTCCGACTGTTCCGAATTTAAATTTAAAAGGTGTATTTACAGTTACCGCTGCCGTTGTTTCGCTGAGCCCGTAACCTTCCAAAATTAAAACACCACAAGCATAGAAAAATTCTGAAATCTTAGGATCAAGCGGGGCGCCACCACTGACCGCAAATCGAAGATTTCCACCGAAGGCTTCTTTGATTTGGCGGAATAAAGTTTTTTGCAGAATTGTGTAGATCACGCCTGATTTAATATCGATAGGCTCGTAGGAAAGTTTTTTCTTGGCGATGTCTTTTCCTAAATCCAGGGCAAAGCCGAATACTTTGCTTTTAATAGGATTGGTTTGGATTTGCGCAAGTACCAGGCCGTAAATTTTCTCGAAAATTCTAGG
>JAZKJI010000226.1:17956-26844 GCA_040384405.1 Bdellovibrionota bacterium | reverse complement strand
TCATTATCGTCGGCTTGATAACTTTTAAGTCTAAGCGAAGTTTTTCAATACTTTGGGCAAAACATAAAGTGTATCCATAAACAATATGCGCCCAATGTTCAACCCGGCCTAATACATGGGCGTAGGGCAGAAACGATAGGCTAACATCCTCGGAATTCACTCCGCACATTTGAAATGCTTCATTTACTTCTGAGGAAATTTGGCTGTGATTGAGAACAACACCTTTTGGAACTCCGGTGGTGCCAGAAGTATAAATCAAAGTGGCCCAATCATCCGCTTTTGCAGACTTGCGCCGGTGAATAATTTCTTTTTCTAAATCGGGCAGCGTTTGTGCACCTTCGACTAAGAAATCCTGATAGGGGACTGCGTCCGCACCCATACTGTCGTCATAATCGAATGCGATTACTTTTTTTACTTTCGGGCATTGGTCTTTAATCTGATTCCAAACTTTAAAGCACGCGCGGTTTTCAAGAAAAATTACTTCAGCCTGAGAGTGATCAAGTATGTATTTCACTTCGGTAACTTGGCTATTGTGATAAATAGGAACCGTTACGGAATGGGTACTCATGATGGCCCAGTCGGTAACACTCCATTCAACACGCGTTTCAGAAAAAATGGCGATTCTGGAATGTTTTTTTAATTTTAAATTTAGAATCGCAGCGGTTAGCTCGTCGATCCGGCTGGAAAAATCAGACCAGGTCCAACTTTGCCAGGAACCATTACGATAATATTTTAATGCTTCCGCAGATGAGTGTTTTTCGCTGAGTTCTAGTAGATTGTGCAAGATGGTTTTCATAGAGACTTTGATTAATTACCAGCACCATTATTGTGTCAAGATGAGTTCGACTTTTTCTGTCTTGTTTTCTTGAATGGTAACCGTCTTTGTTGCCCAACTTCTGACATACGGATTTGACGCTTTTACGACAATCGGTACTCCAGCCGGTACTCGGTAGCCCTTTAACAACTGTAAATCAGTAATAGGAGGTTGTGGCACGCCATTTATCGTAATATCGACTCGAGGATTTGCTCCACCGTGAATTACTTTAACAGTTAGATATCCCCATAATCTTCTGACCAGTGTGGGGCTGATAGTCATGGCATCGCGATCAATTTTGATCATCGATTCGTATTCATAGTCATTACCTTTTTCAAGTTTCAAACGAATCTCATCAAAGGCCTTAAAGGTCATTTGGCTGGGAGTATATGAATTAGTGAATTCTCCATTAATAGAAATTCTTGCGCCCATTGGTTCTGAATTTATCGTTACACGATACTCAGAAGTCGAAGCGCTCTCGGTCACACCTTCCGTCGGAGCAGGAGGAGCTTGCGTCGTTGAAGGCGCAACTTGAACGACTTTAGGAGGAAGCGGAATTCCATTTGGTTTTACCGCAACGGTATTTGCCGGTAAAAATTTACGGTACATACCGGATGTAAATATCCAGCCGCCACCGACCAATAGAAATACCACCATCGCAAGGTTAACCCACATGCTGGAAGATTCTTTAGCAGGAAGTTTTCTGATCGCAGTGCCTTGGGGCGCGCGACGCGAGTTAGTTACTTGAGTATGATTCCATGAACCACGTGCCGGAGTAGCGCCACTATTCGTGATGCCACCGCGGTATCCATTTTTAATTCCCTTTAAGTCATCAAGGTTTACTTTTTCGACTGACGTTTGGGAAAGAGTCAGGCTACTACTGGATTGTTCATTTTCATTATCATCGCCTGATCCATCATCAAATGGTGGAGGCTGAAGTCCAGTCACCGTTGTGCTGTCTTCACCAGTACCTGTGTAAGTCATGGTTTGAGTCACGGCAGTTTTTTCTTCGGTCTTGCCTTGAATCGAAGCATACGTAATTAATTTTTTTCGAGAATCGGTATAGATTTCGGTAAACGCATTTTTCACAAATACGCTGAAATCATGCGGGGAAAAATCAGGATACTCGGTATTTAAAAAGCGGTTTAAATCTTTGTGTAATGCAGAAGCCGTTTGATAACGAAGACTCTTATCTTTTGCTAAGGCTTTATTAACAATTCTTTCCAATTCCGGAGGAACGGAAAGATTAATTTTTCTGATAGATGGAATCTGACACTCACGGATTTTTCTTAAAATTGAAGCTTCGCTGTTTGAAGTAAATAAACGATCACTAGCTAATAGTTCCCACAGTACGATTCCCACAGAAAAAATATCCGTACGCATGTCGATTGGCTGCCCATCGGCTTGCTCTGGACTCATGTAACCAAATTTACCTTTTAAAGTACCGGCGCGAGTTGCTTCGGCCTGAGTTTCTGCTTTCGCAATACCAAAATCAATCACCTTAACTTCACCTTCGAAGCTGACCATGACGTTTTGTGGACTCATATCACGGTGAGTGATGTTAAGTGGCTTGCCGGTTGATCCATCGATGCAACGATGAGCATGATCAAGGCCTGCTGCGACTTCTTTAATCATGAAAACGATTTGTTCGATTGAAAACTGTAAGGTTTTTTTCTTAAGTTCATTGATAATTTGGCGAAGATTTCTGCCCTCGACATATTCCATGACCAAGTAAAATTGCTTTTTCTCGACGCCAAATTCATAAATGGGAACGACGTTACTGTGGTTAAGGTTAATAGCAATTTTTGCTTCTTCCTTAAACATGTCGATGAACTCGGTATTGTCAGAGTATTGAGGCAAGATACGTTTGATCGCGACAAATTTATTTACGCCGTTAGCTCCGGGCGATTTGGCCAAAAAAACTTCGGCCATGCCACCAGCGGCCAGCTTTTCGAAGAGAATATATTTGCCAAACTGTTCAAAATTCTGTGACATCAGGGAGTATACCTCAATAACCTTATCGGACTAATTACGCAGGATATTTAGCTATATAGACCCAATTGATGACTGGTCCAGGAGTATGAAATGAAGTGGTACGGACTGACGGGCGGAATCGCTACCGGAAAATCGACTGTTTCCCGACTTTTGTTGGGTATGGGAATTTCCGTAATTGATGCAGACCGAATTGCCCGGCAAGTTCTGGATCCAAATGGTGAGGCAGTAGCTCCCGTAGTACAAAACTTTGGTCCAGGAATTCTAGATTCCAATTCCGAAATTGATCGTCGCAAACTGGGACATATAATTTTTAACGATCCATCAAAAAGAAAATTACTAGAAAGTATAATTCATCCACTTGTCCAAAAAGAAGTTGTCTCACAAAAGCAATGGTTACAAGACCAAGGGCTTGAGATGGCTTTTTACGATGTGCCATTATTATTTGAAAACGGATTAAAAGGTCAATTCGATGCCGTCGTTTTAATTACGTGTAAACCCGAAATTCAAAGAGCACGGATGGCATCCAGAAATGGCCACAGCGAAGAAGAAATTATGGCCCGCCTGGCCGCCCAAATTCCTTTGGCAGATAAAGAAAAGTTAGCAACTTTCGTGATTCACAATAACGGCACGATGGAAGAGTTGGAAACGCAGGTCAAAGATCTGGTTTCGAAGCTTTAGAGCTTTCACCTGCTAGCTAAATCCAACTGAATCTTCCGGTAAATCTAGTCCATAAAAATAGTTCCTTCCTAGCTCTACTCAAGACCGGCTTTCGGGGCAAATCTCGGGGACCTTTTGTCAGCGGTTCTTTAATTTCATAACATAGTTAGATAACAAGTTCTCAGAGCGAAAAAGAGTTATTTCCTAATGTTAATTACGCGCAGATTATTAAAATTATTTTCAATCACTTTAGCGTGTAGTTATGCAACTTCTGCATTTGCAACCAATTACGGAAATGGGATCCATCAGCACTATGTGTCTCCTCGAGCTTTGGGTATGGGAAATGCTTTCGTAGCGGTCGCAAATGATTACTCGGCAATTTTTTATAATCCCGCAGGTTTAGCAAGACGCGAAGATGGCGAATTAAATTTGTCTTTGGATTTAGCAGCGACACCAGCGGCAGTGAAATTTTCTGAAGACATAACGGCCGCTTCAAAATTACCGGAAGCCGATAAAAACCAAGCCTACGCAGATTTGTTGGAAGCTCAGTACGGAAAAACCTATGGAATGCGAGTTCAAGCTCCGTCAGCAATTTTAGCAAGACCGGGTTGGGGTTTTGGAATTATCCCAATGGATTTAAGTGTCGATTTGGATATCAATAACACGATTGGACCCAGCGTAACTCCAACGGTTTACGCAGATACAACTTTCGCGTTAGCCTATGCCGACGATTGGAAAAGAATCGAAGACGGAAGATTATCATGGGGAGTAACGGGAAAATTCGTGCATCGTGGATTTTTTAGTAAACCAATTACGTTAATCGAGTTAGCGGTCGATTCAACGCTGGTAGACTCATCCGATTTCACGGAAGGTTATACGATCGATGCCGACATCGGATTTATGTACACGCCAATTATTCCAAACGAAGGTTTCGTGCAAGTTTTCAGATTGGCAAGACCAACATTCGGAGTAGTATTCAGAAACGTAGCGGAAACCGGTTTCGGTCAAAACTTCAAAGCGTTCAGCAGAAACCCCGTAGGCGAACCAGAAAAATTATACCGAACAATCGACATTGGTTCTAAGTGGGAATATCCATCATTCTGGATATTTTCAGGCCGCGGAGTATTAGACATAAAAGATATAAACCATCCAAGGTTTACAATGAAGCGCGGCCTACACGCAGGCTTCGAGTTCGATTGGACAGTAGCATCATGGTGGCGGGGCCAATACCGAGTAGGATACTCCCAAGGTTACATCAGCTACGGAGCATCAGCACTATTCGGAGTTTTCAATCTAGATGCTGTGTCGTACGGTGAAGAGGTCGGCTCGATTTCCGAGGCCCGAGAAAACCGGGTTTATATGGCGCGGATGAGTTTGAATTTCTAGCACGACAAATTCCATACTGCTAAAAAATCAGTATTTAATGAGACCCGTAAGTGCTGGATATGTTCGGAACCCGAGCTCTCACTTTTTTCATGCCCACAAACTCTGAATTTGGTCAGCAGTAAGTCCTTTCAATCGTTGTTTTCGATATCGAATGCTACCCTTAGCTTCTAGTTCGTTAAGCTGAATATAATTTCTAATAATTTTGTAAGCCTTCCACCCCTTCACCACACGGGTAAATGGCCTATACTTCCAAACCCTCACTCCCTCGTAAGTATGGTTGGGGGTACGGGTCACTCGCTGTGCAATTTGGCCCGCGACCACCTTAAAAAAATGTTGGTAAAGATGTCGACGCGAGCTGCGAACTAATAGGTGAATGTGGTCACGTTGAATCGAGATCTGGTCGGTTCGAACAAAAAATCGCCGCCCATACCGTTTTACAACCTCATGAATAATTCTAAAGTTGCGAGGGTGGCGAAGTCCCTTTGGTACCGCTATAATATTCATTTTAAATACCAAATGTATTGGATCCTTACGCGACAGCGGCCGAGACTTGCGACCACCGCGGCGTTTTCTTAGTTCGCCACCATGGGAGAAGCGAAAATTCCAATGCTCCTTTAAGAACTCGTTTTGTTTCATGTGACCGCTACCCCCTACGATGTTTAGAGTTGCAAAAGCGAGGGCCCTTTCATTTACAGCCAGGTTTCGATCCGCGGTTCTTGTGTCCGGAGAGCGTAATTTAATTACAAGTTGGAAAGGAAAATTAGAGTGCGTGAAGGCGTGGAGGAGTGACCGGTACCCCAAATGTTCTGAAAAGAGTTTGTTGCCTGAGCCGAATTTGAAAGAGGGAGCAGGGCTCGTGGGGGGGCAGGATTCGTGAAGGGGGCAGAGTTTATCTAGAAATGAGTGATGGCTTCGCAAGAGTTCGCCAAAAAATTAAAGTAAAATTATCGGGGAAATTACGGATTGATCGAGGAAGCATCGAAGAGAAATTGCAAAAACAGTGTAGTACAATCCCAATTAGAGCAGGGAAGACAGGCGAAAGATTGGAAAGAGATCGGCAAAACACTCCCGAAAGATTAACAAGTAATGATCCCGGAGGCCGCGGGGAAATTCGAACGAAATTCACCCCTAAGGATTAGTCAAATTCTCGATAAAATTCGTACCCACTGCTTCAGTATTCGAAGTCCCGCCGGCTTCAGACACCGACAAGTTAATCAGCGTACACATTGAATCAGTTTTCGCACCACTTTCGCACGCCACTAAATAAGTATTTACGACGACCGTTCCCAAATCACTTAACAAAGTCGAATATGTCGCTGGCGCCAACGCAATCGCTATCACACCGTTAGGAATACAATTCGCGTTTGAAGTTGCACAACTAATTGCCGTGCAAGTAGGGGAAGCCGCTTGGCAACCTGTCTTGTATAGAGCATTCGCTAGAAAAGCGAACGTCGAAATTAGCGTACCGCTTTTTACTTTCGATTGGGCACATAATGTAGACGACACCTTTGCTAAATCGTAATTCAAAACCGCTGCAGGTGTTCCGGTTGTACCTTGGCTTGTGAAGGATACTAAGCCTAAAAATGTTTCGTAGTTTGAGTTGTTAATTCCACTGGAAATTGTGTCTAGTGCTTGCACTAACTTTGATGCACTTGTGATTCCTTCTTTGATGAAGGCCCCGTAACATCTGATTGCATCTGCTTGTTCACCTGATATTCCACTCACTTTTGCTACGCAGGTATCCACCGTTGCGGCAGTTGCTTTATTTAAACAGGCTTGAGCATCGGAAATCACATCTTGTTCAGAAGTTTTGCTGCAGCCGAAAATTGATAAACTCAGGACCAATGTAGAAAGTAATAAACCGTGTTTCATGTCTTAAATTTAACTTAAAACGCCGGGAACGGGGACTTGAAAACTAAAACACATTCCTTAGTCGAGATTCTTAATAAATGTCTCAACTTGAGAGAGTGTCATACCGATACACATATGTGAGGTACGATACCATGAAATGGATTTTATGGGTTCTATTAAGTCTTAGTCAGTTTGCAAATGCTTCGGCGGTAACGCTTGAGCAGCGCGAGTTTTATAGCTCTGCCCGCTCTCTAGCAATGGGCAATGCGAACGTTGCTGTTGCCAATGATGAAACAGCGCTACTTATTAATCCTGCGGGCCTGGGGCGTCTCCGTGATTTTTACGGAACAATTCTTGATCCTGAAATAGAACTTAATTCCAACGGAATGGACATGTATCGAACTAAGGCGTTTACTTCACCTTGGGATTTAGAAAATGTTGCACCTTCTTTAGTCCAGTCCCCTGATAAAAACTATCACTTTCGGGGCCAGCTATTTCCATCATTAGTTACAAAAAACTTTGGAATCGGAATTATTGCGAAAAGAAATCTGGATGCTGTCTATAATTCCACTACCGCCAAAATTGATGTGAATTACCAAGACGACATGGCCCTAGTCCTTGGTTACAACCTTCGATTATTTGAAGGCCGCATTAAAATTGGTGCCGCCGCAAAAGTTATCAACAGAATTGAATTAATTAAATCAGATCTCGATCCAAATGGCGCATTAGATATGTCCACTCTAGCCACACAAGGTTTTGCGACCAGCGGAACTGGGCTTAGTACTGATGTAGGAATTATGCTTGCGGCTCCTTGGGATTATATTCCTACATTAGGAGCCGTCATTCATGACTTAGGTGGAACTTCGTTTGAAATGACGGGTGCATCCCGAATGGATACCGTAGGAAAACCTACTGTAGTTGCCCAGGATGCGGATGTCGGGTTAGCAATTCATCCAATTCATACAAATAAAATTCGGTCTTCTTGGACCGTCGAACACAAACACGTTTTAACTGCGGCAACTCAGACTGACAAAATGAAACTTTATCATTTCGGAGTCGAGTTCAACTTCAGCGATATCTTTTATTTACGAGCTGGATACAACCAACGTTACTACACGGCGGGTTTAGAGCTAGCTTCAGAAAAATTTCAATTACAGTTCACAACCTACGGCGAAGAAGTAGGCGACGAGACATCACCAGTGGAGGATCGAAGGTATGCAGCTAAGTTTACTTTCAGATTTTAGGAAAGTTTTAAAAATAACCTTAATGGGAATTTTCTTGTTCGGGGGTTTATCCTGCGCGGGAAATTTCTTTGAAGGTCTTTCAAATAAAACAACGGAAGAAGCGCTTTACGAAGACGCGCTTAAACTAATTGATTCGGGCGAATACACGGCCGCGATTGCGAAACTACTTTCATTACCGGCTGAATATCGTGCTCGTCGTGAAGTGATCGGAACATTATCCGGCGCCTATGCCAGCCGCTGTGGCCAAGATTTTTTTACGATGGTTAGTAATATGGGAAGTTCTTCCGGTGCCCCGATGCTGTTCTTCATGAATATGTTTACGTCAACTTCTGTAAGTCCAGCAGACTGTTATTCAGCCCAAACAACACTTGAGCAAATCGGCGGATCGAGTGCTCGTACGGCTAGCGAAAACTTTTACATGTTCTTTCTGGGAATGTCTAAAGTAGGAACTACTTTAAGAAAATACGCTGATGCCAATCAAGATGGAGTTATGGATGTCATGCCAACGACGGCAACAAACTTTAATTCTTGTACTTCAACTGTTACATCCACTGCGAGTTTGGAAATTTCAGACGACGACGTAAAACAAGTTATCACGGGGCTAGGCCTGGTGTTCGATAACGTTGCGTCTGTTAGTGCTTCATTGGCAGGAAATTCTGCAATCACGGATTTTAATACATTTAAAACTACCTGCGCTGCTTTAACGGGTGTTCCAAATTGCGCGATTACTAATCCAAATGATCCGGCAATTACGGCAACTGTTATAAGCACGTTTAGGGAATTGCTTCGAACAACGGATTTAGGAATTACCGGTGGAACGGGACCTTGTAACTCGACTCAGATCACAGGTCTATTGGTACCTCCATGTTGTTAAGGAATAGATGAAGGGCATTGTTTTTGTACTTTCTTTTTTAATATTACTTTGTAATTTCCCGGTGAAA
>JAZKJI010000226.1:15697-17946 GCA_040384405.1 Bdellovibrionota bacterium | reverse complement strand
AGAACGGCCAGCTCGCGGTACGACGCATGATGTCCGCGACGCTGTCGGGCGATCCCGGAGCGGGCATGAACAAGGCCGGCGAATCGATCGCCGGTGGTTTTGAGGCCACGGGACAGGCGCTGTCCGAAACCGTCCAGGTCCCGGTGAAAGCCGCGGAAGTTTACGAGTATCAACGTCCAATCCGTGCACTTGGCATGGGTGGTGTTTACATTCCGTTTGTCTCGGACACTGATGCGCCCTATGTGAATCCGGCAGCCCTAGCTTATGTTGAAGCAATCAGTTGGAAAGTTTTTTCGTTAGATTTCGGAGCAGGGATCGCAGGATTTTCAAATCCAACGGATGTTCAAAGTTTAACAACTCCGACTACCGCTGCTGATTACATTCAGTTCTTCGGAAAAAAAGTGACGGTCAATGCCTTTGGTGCATCCACGCTGACTCTTCCTTATTTTGGAATTTCATTTTTCGATGAATTATATTCTTCTGCAGTTATGCATACGCCTGCATTTCCGGCTTTAAATGCAAAGTTCATTAATGATTATGGTGGTGTGATTGCAACCGGGTTTCCGATCGCTCCATTAATCTCTGCTGGTATTGCCGTTAAACGAATTAATCGTTGGGGTGGATCGCAAACATTGGGATTAGGTAGCTTGGCAGAAGCGACATCATTTACTAATAACTTCGCGGACAAGGGCATCGGTCACGGGATTGATGGCGCGTTGATGTTCAGAGCACCCATGTTATTACAACCAACTTTAGCATTAGTTTGGAAAGATGTCGGCGATACAAGTTTCGTCATGACTGAAGGCACCGCACCACCTGAAGCCATAAAAAGTAATCTGGCTGCGGCATTCGGGTCGAAATTGGATTTACCGGGATTAGATATTTCGGCCGGGCTGGAATATCGCCACATCATGAACAATACATTACAGTTAGGACAAAAATTGCACATCGGCGGCGAAATTTCACTTCCGATGATCGATTTACGAGCAGGATTATACCAAGGTTACCCATCGTATGGAGTGGGATTAGATCTCTTACTTTTACAATTCAACGCTGCTTATTATGGAATTGAAACTGGTGGATACCCGGGACAATCCCGAATGGACCGCGTTCAAGTCGGTGTCCAAATGGAATTTTCGTTGGACGCAAACTTTAACTTCTATGACAAAAATGGAAAACGTCGTAAGATCAGACAAAGACGTTAAACCAGGCTTCCATTTAAACTCTGTCAGAGACGTTAAACCATGCTTCAAATTCTGCGATATTCGAATCCAAGACAGCTGCGACCGTTATTTCAAAAGGTTGACCCTTTTGCCGACACTCTATTAATTTCGCATCTTCGCACTAAAATTGAAATCCAGGATATTATATTAGATAAAAAAGGTTTCGTCGTTGATGAAGCCTTAATGAGAATTTCTGAATTCAGTGAAACTCTATTTAAGCGACTTTGTCCCGAGTACCGAATTTTGAATCGCGATCTCGCAGAATTAAAAATTAAAAACTTTTTGCAAAATCAAGGTGCTTCGTTAGAGCTTGATCCGGAATTAGCATCAAGTTTGCTAGAGTTCGTCGAGTTCATGGGAACCTATTTGTGTTTTCCACAGCCGCGCCAACAAATCGAGGAATGGTTAACTGATCATCCCGGTTCCGAGGGTCGTTGGAAGAAATGGTTTTTAGTTGGCCGTCTAATTTGTGACATGTTCACGAATTCCGGCAAAGTTTTAAAACCGTGGGTAACTTCCATTTTAGTAGATCGAATTGCGAACCATACCGTCGGTGAAGCGCCAGGAGCGGCAGGAAGTTCAGTGAATGAAAGTGCCTCCCATGGAAAAGCAAGTAACAACAGTGAACAACTGTGGTCCCGCCGAATCTGGGCAGATCTAAGAAACGATATCACTTGGAGTGAAGCAGAATTATTTTTACAGCTTTCAAAAAAAATGGATGTGGTCGTTCTGATTCCACAATTAAAGAATTTGCCAGCGGAAAGCAGATCCCGAAAAATTTATGATTACCTTTCCGGGTTCGAAGTTAAGAACCAACCATTGCCATCAGATATCTTAGCTTCGGAAACTCCCCATGCACTTGAGTCAGAGGCGATAAAAGTATCTGGCGCACTGGCAGAAGTAAGAACCACTGTCAGTATGATCCGAACTTGGCTGGGCGAAGGAATCAAACCCCAGCATATTGCAGTCGTCGCCCCGCAAATCGAAGATTATTGGCCCATCTTTGATGCCTACTTCAGAAAAGAA
>JAZKJI010000226.1:15045-15687 GCA_040384405.1 Bdellovibrionota bacterium | reverse complement strand
GTTTTCGGGCTTTCCTTCCGTACAAAAATGGTTAGCACGACATCACGTTATGCAGAAAAGTTTATCTTCCTCATATTTGGAGGCATTGCTTTTTCATCCGGAAGAAAAGACCACGATCAGCTACGAACATTTTTCCAGGCTCTATTCCCGCATTTACGATACTTCCCATTTAGAGCGCGACCAGCAGGTTTATCAAAAAATTTCAAATTTACCGAAACTGATTCAAGGGGAATTGAACCGGGACGAGTTTGTCGCCGTCAGTCTTTCGCTTTGGAATTTTGAAGAAAATCCAGAACCTTTGGTCACTATTTTAAAAGATCATGTCGATTATCTGGATGCCAACGATAGATTATCTTTTGCCGATCATGTTCAGCTTTTAGAGCGTGCGGTCAGCCGAAAAGAACAGACCATCGAAGAAGAAGAGGACGGAGTTATCTTCACCACCATTTCTTCCGGGCATACTTTAGATGTTACCCATAAAATTTATATCGGTTTGTTAAAAGAAAATTTCCAAAGAAAAATTCCACCTTTTATTTCATTACGCGATATCCAGGCCTTACAACGGGACTTGGGATTTAACATGGAGAATCCCGAAGAAGAAAAATCTTCGCAAGAATTACTTTTACAAAAAAATGAAGACCT
>JAZKJI010000226.1:14453-15035 GCA_040384405.1 Bdellovibrionota bacterium | reverse complement strand
TGCGACTCATTTATCCGGCGAAGCGGGGACACCCCATCCCATCTGGATAGAATATGCCAAAGAAAAAACTTTAAGCCCGTCACCACCAATCATGCAAAGCATGTGGAACGCTTGGCAAAGCGAATGGGACGAAGCCGAACTTCGCGAACAAATGAGCCAAACATTAAAAGAGTTAACGCTACCAAAAGAGATCGTCCTGTCCCCAAGTTCGGTCCGCGATCTGTTGGAGTGCCCTTATATTTATGTCGCTAGAAAGGTTTTTAATTTAGAGGACCCTGATTGGGTTGATGTCGAAACACCTGCTTCAGAGTGGGGACAGTTACAGCACTCGCTTTTGGAAAGAATTCTTCAACAAGATTTAAGTTATTGGAGCGAGGAATTACTGAGTCCCATTGTTGATGAACTTTTATTAGAGCGTCAATTGGTCGTTTCCGACAAGCCTTTGTTAAAGCCCCTGCGGGAAAAATTGATTCGCTTGGGACTACGGTTTATTGAAGTGGAGAAACTTTGGAAAAAACAAAATCCCGGAATTTTAAAGCAAGAATTTGAAAAAAAATGGACGCGTGAATTACCCACCGAAGG
>JAZKJI010000226.1:2570-14443 GCA_040384405.1 Bdellovibrionota bacterium | reverse complement strand
AATCATAAATTTGTTTTCCGGGGGACAATTGACCGAGTCGATCACTTTAAAGATGGTGCTTTAATTTTTGACTATAAATCGTCCCGTACTCAAGTCAGCAATTTTAGCACCTGGATGGCTAATGATCAGCTTCAATTATTATTTTATGATTGGGGATTAAACCAAGAATCCATGGGCGCATTGTTTTACGTTCTAAAAGATCTTAAAAAAGACAAAGGATTTTTAAGAGAAAGTGCCGATGCAGTTCCGGAAGAAATCAGCTCCAAAGCCATGATCGATGACGAGGCATTGGAAAATCTGCGGTTTGAATTTCGCGAACGTCTGCAAATGGTAGTTGATATCCTAGAGGGCAAAAACTGGTCAGCCATTCCCAAAGACCGCAAAAGTTGCGTAAAATGTTCCTGGAAGAAAACGTGTCGCGCGACCCACTTGGTGAAAATATGATGTTACGGGAATCAACCCTTGTCAGAGCTGGCGCCGGAGCAGGGAAGACCACGGCCCTTATTCAAAGGTTTATTGATTATTCCCTGGCATTTAAAAAAGCTAATGGACGGTGGCCCCATATTGTTCTGACCACTTTCACGAAAAAAGCGACTCACGAAATTAAAGAACGGCTTTACCAGAAAGCCCTAGAAAACAATGACCGCGAGTTATTTGATTTTATTAATTCCCCAAGTTTAGTTCAAATCACGACTATTCACGGCCTACTTTCTTCTTTCTTAGGTGAAAATGGAATGGAGATGGGACTGCGTCCTCATCTAACGATTGGCGATCAACGATTATTGGATGCCGAAAAAAGAAATCTACTTAGAAAAATGCTCATTGAGAAACCAGAATGGTCGCAAATTTTGGAAGTGTGGAGATTTGGCGAGTTACTTCATATTTTAGAAGATTGGGCTACACAACAAACCCAATACGCAAGCTTCACCCCTTGGCCGCTGAAGGAAATGCAAAGGGAAGTTAAAACCTTACTCACGCGGCACGCCCGCGTATTGCAAAGTTGCTTTCGTCAAATTCAAGAAGTTTGCACTTTGCCTTCTTGGCAGTCGTGGTGTGCGATTTTTCCAAAAGATCTGGAAGATACCTGGGAAGGAACTTACCCTCGACTTAAAAAATGGCTTGATACCAAAGGCAGAAAGCCATCTTTTCTTAAAGCAAAGCCACCCTTTGACGTTTTATTACGTGATCGCATGGAGTCTGCCCTGGAAGAGCTCGAAGACTTAATGAAGCTTCGGGTTTTGGAATCAGACATCCAACAGAAGATGGAAGAGATCCAAAATATTTTTGATCCGCTGGCGCAAGAATTCGCGCAAAGGTATTTTAAATTAAGGTTGGAAAAAGGCCTTTTAAGTTTTGATGATCTAGAGATTTTTTCACTTCGAATGATTAAAGACCATCCTGAAAGTGTGGATCACTTTTCGCAACGTTGGGATTACTGGTTAGTCGATGAATACCAAGATACCAGCCCACTTCAAGAAAAGTTATTAAAAGCCATGATCGGGAATTCGCCCCATTACGTTGTGGGTGACCCTCAGCAAAGTATCTATCTTTTTCGTGGAGCACGGGCCGAAGTTTTTGATTCTAAAGCCGCACAGTTTAAAGAAAATAATCATTTGATCATTAACCAAATGATAAATTACCGGTCGAGAAAAGAAATTCTTGATTTTATAAATGGATATTTCAGTTTCTATTCTGACCGCTTCAGTGCAATGGAAGTGGGATCTAAAGAATCCAATCCTGCCGACCCGGCGGTGGACATCATTCCTATGGCCGAAGACGAGGAAGAAATATTAAAAGCTAAAGACTACCTTATCCATTTGCTTGAAAAAGGCGTCACACCCGAAACAATCTGCGTACTTTCTGGAACACACTTAATGTTAAGTTCTTTAGGTGATGAGCTGATTCGGGCAAAGATAGATTTCCAGATTCATTCCCACGGTAAATTTTTTGAACGCGACGAAGTCATCGATGCGCTGACGATTCTAAAGTTTTTGTCTAACCCCCATGATAATCGAAATTTCGTGGGAATCTTGCGCGCTCCTTGGTTCCATATGCCCGAAAACAAAATCCAAACTTTTTGTAGGGGTGGATCGTACTGGGTAAATTCATTAAAATCTGAATGGTCGAAAGAAACCGTTATTCAAGAGCTTCAAAAATATTTAAGTTTAATGAAAGAACGTGGAGTCATCGATACCTTCCGTAAAATTCTTCTGGAAAAAGGTCTTTTCCAATCAGCGGGCAACTTGGATAGCACTGGCCAACGTGAAGCAAATCTTTGGAAAGTCATTCTTCATTTGGGGACAGCAGAAAAGAAACCCGGATTTTCACTGACCGAGTATTTACGGCGTATCGAAGAAAATGAAACCTTAGTCGAAGGTGAAATCGAGGGCGACGCAGCCCCATTTATAGAACCTAAAAAAGTGCAGATGATGACAATCCATGCTTCGAAGGGATTGCAATTCGAAAATGTAATTTTGCTGGGTTACGGAAAAGACCAGCGGAAATCCCATCACGGTATTTGGGCCCATAAAGATGGAAACTACTCCTTATCTTTACGGGATGAAGAAACCGGCGACATGATTCCGTCCTGGCTTGCTTACAAGGTCAGAAAAGAAATCAATCACCGTGAAGAAGAAGAGTATATGCGTTTACTTTACGTAGCGTTTACGCGGGCAAAAAACAAAATCGCTTTTTTCCCCTCGGCAAAACCGCGAAAATCCAGCTGGCAAACAGGCTTTCCAGGAAGCTGGGTAACGTTAAATGAAAAAAGTGAGCAGCCGATTGTAAATGTGATTATGGATTTACCAAAAAAAGAATACTGGGTAGAGGGCCTAGGGGAATTAGCAACCTTAGCTCCAGTCCATGCTTACCGGCCTGACGTCGGTGAAAATCCATTAACTTCCGAATCGGTCACGGCACAACTCGATAAGGAGGCAAAGATCCAAGATTGGTCGGCTGAAGTATTTAAAAAAATTCAAAAAGGAGTCGACTTTCACCGGTTTGTTGAATTTTTAAAATATGAAAACGAAAGTATAACTGCCCAAAACGAAGTTGCGGATCCTACATTTTTTAAGGCCCTTAATTTTGTTAAAGATCATAAAGACGTTCCCATGCTCGATTTAATCAGGGAAGGATTTGTGGAATGGGGATTTACCGTTAAACGGGGAACTAAAAAAACCACCGGCCAAATCGACTTATGGGGTTGGTATAAGGATAAGCTTTGGGTTGTCGATTATAAAACCGGTAAATCCGGCGCCGCTACCGAGAAAGCTTTCGAACAGGTCAAAATGTACGCCGAAGCCCTTCAACAAATTTTCCCCAAATATCAAGGTAAGCCCGTGGAATTAGTCATAGTATATCCTTTCGAAGAAAAAATTGTTCGTAGGCCCTTGGAAGTTGGATAAATCCGCTTCCCCCGGCGACCTGAAATAAGTACAGTCCAATAAATGGGTTGTATCCAAGCCCCTACAACCAATTTATATTCGGCACTTCACCCGTAAGGAGAACCTATGCTTGGTAAACTTGCAGTTACCCCGATTTCATTGAGCCTGATTTTTATTGCTCAATTTTCTTTTGCGGGTGCAGACCCTTCGCTGGTTCAGGATGGTAAATCAGCCATCGCCCGAATTTACAAAAAAGTAACTGTCGAACAGCCTTTATGTTTTGGCCGCGAATACAGTTCACTTCATTTAGGACTTCATCCTTTAAAAACCGTAAAGAAAATAACTGCCAGATTTTCTACGGAACCCCAATACAACACAAAAATCATGCAGCTAGAGCTAATCTTAAAGGGCGAACAATATTCTTATAAAGTGTTTAAGGCATTCATGGTGTGTTTACCAGAATCCGGTTCATGCCATGTTGAATGTGACGGCGGAAGCGTTTATTTGAAGTCTTCTGATGATGATAAAGTAAGTGTCATCAATCAAGGTTTCGTAGCTCAGGGTGCTTGTGGCGAAGACGGACAAGATTTAGATACGATTTTTATTGAAGCAAAAAAAGATGGCGACGACGTTTTTAAACTTAAGCGATTGCCTTCGGAATTTTGCCAAACAAAATAGATTAAAGGCAAAGGCGTAAGGATTCGCCTGAGCCAAGTTTTATACGCACGGAGGATTTATGAATTTCAGTACCGTTATTTTTTCTTTAATTTTTTCACTGATCACCTTCCAAGCCCACGCCCAGATGGGCCTCACCTCGGTAAAAGTTGGTTACACACTTCCAACATTGCAAACCACATTAACGGGACCGGCAGGCCCCGATATCAAGTACCAGCCGGCACCGCAAAACCGTTACGGAGTGGGTTTAAATTTTGGACCATGTCTATTATTTATTAATGCGAATTCCGCATCCAGTTCAGACGTCGTCAAATACGGAGAGACCAACGTTTCGGGCGCTAGTTTTTTATTTTACGGAGAGTTCCATACCTTTGATTTATCTTACGAACGCTACGAAGGTTTCAATATCAATAACTCTGAAGAAGTCAGTCCTGGCTGGAGCAGTCCCAATCGCATTCAGCGCCCAGATATCGTAAAAGATAAATTCCGATTCAAGTACCAATACACTTGGTCACCCCAGGATTTCAGTTTAGGAATTTTTGAGCAGTCAGTTGTACCGGAAAATTCCGGGGGATCATTTGTTATTGGTGCCCAAGCATCGCAAAAAGGATTAAGCGGTACGACTCCGTTAGTCCCAACAACCCAAACTGCAAGTTACGGAGCGATGGGAAATTTGCGTGAAGTTAAAATGACAACCGTGCAAGCGGGCCTAGGCGGTGGGTATGTGTTCGAGTGGGAACGATTTTATCTGGCGTGGTACGGAATGCTATGGGGCGGGCCACAATCGCAAGCTCTGACCTTCGGAGCGGCAGGTGCCACCACCACTAATGAAACGGGTAGTGTGTTCGCATTGGGTTACGATGCGCGTGCAAGCATCGGGTATAATGCGGACCATTTTTTCACTGCTTTAAACTTTGTACGGGAATATCAAAAACAGGAAGTATCCAGTGGATACTTAGTAACGACGGATGACGAAGCTTCGATTTGGTTGGGCTGGAGATTTTAAACGGATTGAGATTTCTTTCGTAGGCAAAATTTAGAAATTTTAAACTACGATAAAGCGGTTAAACATTCTCTTTAAAACATCACCTTTATTCATGAACTTTACGCCTAAGCCTGTCTCATTATTCCACTTAACTTCCGCATCGAAATCGCGGACTTTTTTAAGCTGGTCCAAGTGAACACGCACATGGAGTAATTCTCCGGCTGCAGGAGTATTACCGGCCGAATCAATGATCTCTAGGTAAGCCCCCGTAGCGGAAATATTTTTCAGAACGGCAGTAAATTGACCGTTTTTTCCGTAGATTTCGAAGTCGGCTTGTTCTTTGGTATTAAATCTTTGTGGCGTCATACTTAACTGATCGGTAGGAATCAGGAAAAATGAACATAAGAATAGAGGGAAACTAGACCTTTAATTTATGCCAATATACCAGGGCTTTCCAATGCATTTTCATAGGGAGTTTGCCCAAAGTGACGAACATTTTAACGGTCACTTTTGAACCAATATTTGTTTAATTTTTCTAAGACGGGCGAGTATATAGCAAAAACGAATAGGGAAAAGGCTCTTGGCGATCAGACTGATCAGCTAAATTTAGCTGTGAAAAATCCAAGTCGGGATAATAAATATCACCGTCCACATCGTGATGAATTTTAGTCAGATAAATCCGGTCTATTATTGGAAATGACATTCTGAAAAGTTCAGTTCCCCCAGCAACAAATACTTCTTCAGGCCATGTACCGGAAGGTACGGAAATCTTTTTAGCCTTAGCGACGGCAGCTTCAAAACTCGTAAAAAATTCCACGGGTGTTTCGGCAGTCGTGGTTACAGGTCTTTGCGGAGCCGATCGGGACACCACCATATGGTACCGTCCCTTTAATGGGTGCGGTAATGACTCGAAAGTCTTGCGGCCCATTATGAGAATTTTACCTTTGGTTTTTTCCCGGAAAAATTTCAGATCCTCGGGCAGGTGCCAGGGCAAAGTATTATTTTTGCCGATGACACCATTTTTTGATACCGCGACGATCTGGCTTAAAATCAAACCGCAACCTCTGCACGAATTGCAGGGTGAGATTCGTATCCAACGATTTGAATATCTTCATATTTAAAATCAAAGATGTTTTTGATCTCTGGATTTAAAATTAATTGTGGAAGTGGTTTGTACTCGCGTTTCAATTGTTCGCGGGCTTGCTCCAAGTGATTCATATAAAGGTGAGCATCGCCTAATGTATGAATAAAATCCCCCGGAACTAATCCACAAACCTGCGCCACCATATGGGTTAAAAGTGCATAGCTTGCGATATTAAACGGAACTCCCAAAAACACATCCGCACTTCTTTGATAAAGCTGGCAAGACAGTTTTCCGCCGGCAACGTAAAATTGGAAAAAAGCATGGCAAGGTGGTAACGCCATCTTGTCGACTTCTCCCGGATTGTACGCGATCACCATGTGCCGTCTGGAATGGGGAACATTTTTAATTTGTTCGATGACGGAAGTAATTTGATCGATGGTTTTTCCATCCGTGGTTTCCCACGAACGCCATTGTTTACCGTACACGGGACCTAAATCTCCGTTATCATCCGCCCACTCGTCCCAAATACTAACTTTGTTATCGTTTAAGTATTTAACGTTAGTTTCACCCTTTAGAAACCAAAGTAACTCGTGAACGATGGAACGGGTGTGAAGTTTTTTAGTAGTGACTAAAGGAAACCCTTTACTCAAATCATATCTGGACTGGTGACCGAACACGCTCAATGTGCCCGTTCCAGTACGGTCTTCTTTTTCCACGCCGGAAAATAAGACCGTTTTTAATAAGTCGTGATACTGCTCCAAGAAATCCCTCCTGTGGACCTTTTAAGATCATAACACTTTTTTTGCGGTTGCAAGCGTCCTGGGGTTTGAAGCAAGGAGTAAACCCGAAATATCTTGAAACGCCCGTTACGCGATGCTTTGCGGGCCATGATTTTTCTTACATTCCAAAGTTTTTCTTGAAATATGATTCCATTTTACCACAAAACTGCCGATGTCTTAAAATCGGGCAAGTGGGTAAAGTGCTTAACTTGTCAGCATCTGGATAATTTACAATCCGCTGCCACCAAGGTTTTCCCAGCCAATTTACATTTGTTTAGAGTTGCCTCTTGCCGGAAACGATTGCTACATACGGGTCTTAAGGATTTAAAATTTAGGAGTGATTATGACCAAAGTAATTTTGACTTTTGTAGCGACGTTAGTGGCTTTTGCGACCGCACAGGCAGAAGTAGCAACTATTTCCTGCAAACCCATCTACATGTTGAATGCATTGACCATGGATGCAGTAATCACTTCTTCCATTCTTGAAGACGGTAAGGAAACCCATCACGTTACTTTCACCGCAACTCTTAAACCACTGGGACATAATGTGGAAGAGCGAGTAGTTGCAGTCGCTGCACTTGAAGGACAAGTGTTAAGCGGAACGGGTCAGCCAGATGGACAAGGTAACATTCCACACTACAAAAAATTCTGGGCGAATGCATCTGAAGGTGATGTAAGAAGAGTTCAACTTTCATTCGGCGACTATTTAGGAATAACGGCAAATTCTTTTATCCAAGCTTCAGATGGCCAGTATTACCAAGCAGTATGCCGCCGCACGATGGAATAGGTTCTAACCGCAGTAGCGAAATAAGTTTAAATTTTGTTTAAGAATTAAAGGGGACAGATCGTCCCCTTTTGTTTTTTCTAGCCTTGACGGTGATGACTGACTTCGTATGATTCACCTCAGGAGTGCCAATGAAAAAAACATTAATTTTATTATCTGTGGTTATGGGTTTTGCCGGTTGTACTTCGTCATCAGTTCGAGGACCGCAATCCAGCGGGCTAAGTTTTGGTGAATTCACTGTTGGCGAAGATAGATTTCATATCATTGGACACGGGATGGAGCAGAACCAAGGCGACGGTGTAGTGCTTCGGCAAACACGCGTAGTAAATCAACGGAACGAAGTTTTTATTATCAACCCGACATATATGGGTTGGGGACATATGCCATTAAATTTTATTTGCTCGCTTAAGGCTAACGGTGGTCCTAATGTTTATGGTTCAGCTTGTTCGGGAATGGCTAAAGCTAAGATGTTTGAAAATCCTAAACAGATATCTTTGAAGTTTGAAGGGGCCTCTATGCAGAATTACCAACCGACTGGGTATGAGATTGAATCTACTAAGAAGAATCCGGGGGGGTGGTATACTAATGACTTATACTGCGGGCCTGTTGAAGTGGAGTGCGGGCAGTAGGCTCGCTTCGCTCGGGTTTTCTTTTGGGTTATCGGCAACGGGACGGAAAACTGTGTCTGCGACGGCGACTGCAACGGGGACTGGACTGGATACTGTGTCTGCGACTGCGACGGCAACTGGGACGGGACTGGTGACTGTATCTGCTACTGCAACGGCAAACTTCGACGGGTTATTCGGCTGATTTGTTTTTTTGACGGTCTTTATAAATATAAAACGGGTAGCTATCTATCGTTGTTATTTTTCCTGATGGGGGAATCTCGAATTTAATCGCCCCGATAACGTCCATAAAACATTTTTTTAGCGGTTCATTTGTAAGGGTCGACTTTTCTTCAATAGCCGTAAGCTGTTTGACCGTGCCCGATTCATCTATTTCCCAAGTTAGTGTAAGGGTGTCTTTTGCCGGGGAGCTGGGAGTTAAGTTACTTGTAACGCAGGCTTCAAGTTGTGGCTTATGATTTCTTACCGAGGCTCTAATAGTTTCTTGATTATAATGAGCGCAACCGGCGGCTGTAAAACAAAGCAGCGTGGATAACGTTGCATCAAGCTTTTTCATAAAAGAAATCTCCAACAGAATTTAGGTAACTATTGGAAATTCTGAACTTGGCCGATGTAGGGAAGATTGCGGTAGTAACCTTCGTAATCTAAACCGTATCCAACAACGAATTCATTTGTGATTTTGAATCCAACGTAGTCAAGTTCGCATGGAACTTTTAAGGCTTCTGGTTTTTGCAATAGAGCAACTGTCGTTAATGAAGCTGGCTTACGGGATAGAAGAGAATTTTTTAAGTAGTTCATCGTTAATCCGGTATCAACAATGTCTTCGACCAGAATTACGTGTTTGTCTTCAACTGGTGCTGATAAATCTAGAGTTACTTTTACTTCGCCAGAAGAGCTCATGCCGTCGTAGCTAGAAACTCCGAAAAATTCGCATTCGATATCTAAATCCATGCTGCGAATTAAATCTGAATAAAACATGAACGAACCTTTTAGAACGCAAACTGCGACGACTTTTTTATCTTTAAGTTTCTTAGTAAGTTGGCCGGCAATCTCTTGAACTTTTTTTTCAATCTGTTGTTCAGTCAAATAAGGCTTAACTTGCAGGTTCAACATAAAAACTCCTAAAGACTAAGAAAGATTTGAAACGTTCGCCGTAAGCCACAAAGAGTAGCGAACAGACCGAGACTCCTCAACCATTTTTTATTAGGAATTACGAAATTAAAAGTATGACCCACTGCCGCTGATCCAGTCGACAGTCCCGTCCCAGTTGCCGTCGCAGTCGCCGTCGCAGTCGCCGTCGCCGTCGCAGATACAGTCTCTAGATAAACGAATTGTTCATTATCTCGCCGAATCCGCCACCGCCAGGCACAATATAATGGCGATCATTAAGCCCGCGCTCTTCATCCCAGTACTTCCCGGGTGCACTAGCCAAGGCACGAGCCGAGGAAAGCCCACGATCTACCCGTAGGGCATAGATAACAAGATCAGGATGGGCAGTAGTAACTTTTTTGATATATTCAGGAGTAACAATTAAATGCAGCGCTAAATATTTCTTAGCAGGTCCTTGAATATTATTTTTGTAGTAATCGACGGCTGCCACCAAAGTATTTCCCGTCGCTCCCATTGGATCGGGAAAAATCACGTGGGCAGTTTCAACTCCGCCCCCCACTTTTAATCCTCCGAAGTCGGTTCCTTTGACCTTGTGATTTTCGAAAGTCACCCGGCTGGCGAAAATGTGATCTTGGCGAACTTGAATTGGATTTAAAGCGTAATGAAGAAATTGGTAACAAATATGACTTGGGAACGTTCCCGCGCGCGCTAAATTAACGGTAACGGCAGATTCTTTTAAGCTTACTCGCTCGCCCGTTAGTTTTTGCTCGGGATGCATTTCGGTCATTCGGGTAGGGATTGTGTATTGTTCTTTTGGAAATTCTTTATCCAGCACTTCGGTAATCATGTGGGTATAAAGCATTTCAACTAACCGATTGATCTCTGGCTGATTTGTTTCCGGGGAACATAGACGAGCTAACACGCCTTCTAGAAATGAATTTTTTAAAATGTTAACTTGGGGGCCGTAGTGATGTTCTAGTTTTCTCATTTTGTGAATTCTACGAGCACGATCAGTTCAGTCTGGAAAGCTTGGTCGGCCTCGCGCTCGGATTGGCCGGCGTGAAAGCCTGACATGAAATAACCAGTATCAGTCATAACGTCAAATGAAGCTGGATAATTTGCGCGGGCAGTTGCATCTTTTCCGGTTTTTAAAACTTCTACATCAGCCCGTAAGTTCGCAGCATCGGAAGCATCTAAATTAATATTTGTAGCAAGTTGAACTTCGGCACTTGCTGGTTCACGCGTTCGATCTTTATGAGATAAGAATGCTTGAAGTGGTTTTCCTGAATTTAAAACAACTGTTTCTGAAGATAAGATCCGGAAATCTCGTGGTAACTGCTGAAGTTTTTTTGAAACGTTTGGAATTACTCCGGCAGAATAATCAGCGAATGAATTAAATTGGCCAGAGCTTCTTGATTCTTCGGTCAGCATTTCGTAACCACGCTGAGTAACTTCGGCGTAAGTTATTTTTACTTGTTGCGGATTTAATAATGGAACTGGAGCTCCGGCTTTTGCCACGGCATCTTTGCCGGCTTCTTTTGCCGCAAGTGCAGCTGCTTCCGGAGTACCAGTTGCCGTTGCAGCCAATGCAGGACCTGCTGACCCGACGGCACGCTCGCCTAAAGGCTGGTTCATTCCGGTTGGATTAGTGCTATCGTTTCCGGCCTGATCTGGTTGGATATTTGGAGCGTCTTCATTTCCAAGAAAAGCATTTGCGCGAATTTTTTTAGGACCTGAGCCTTTTAAATACGAAGCCATTTGAGCTTCATGGGGCTTATACATAATTGCTAAAATCGCCATCGTTGTTGCTAAACCGATGGATCCAACCTGGACGTAAGTATTATTAATTATACGAGTAAAAATTGGTTTCTTCGGTGGAACATACGTCACCATATTCACGCCACATTGAGCGCAATACTGATCTTCGGGCTGATTAAACTTACATTTTGGACAATTAATCATCATAAGCTATTTATGCGTAACTCCACATAAATAGGATAACGAAGACCTATATTGACGCACAATCAAAATGTTTCTACTTTGATGGTTCATGGCGCTTATTGAAGGTTTTTCAGGGTTTAAACAGCATGTACCGGTCCTCCATCAAGAAATTCTTGATGCTTTTGAGCCGTTTCAAAATAAGAAAGACCTCAGATACTTCGATGGCACCTTCGGAAGGGGCGGTCATTACCACCTTTTGTTGGAAAAAATGGGTCCATTCGAGGCCTTTGTTTGCGATCAAGACGAGGCCGCAATCGCATTTGCGAAAGAAAATTTCAAGACCGAAGTCGAGGCAGGAAGACTGCGAATACATCACGGAAATTATTCTGATATTTGCGAACAAGACATTGGTGAATTTGATATGATACTCTTAGATTTAGGCGTGAGTTCACCACAACTTGATGAAGCCCAACGTGGATTTAGTTTCCAAAACGATGGGCCATTGG
>JAZKJI010000226.1:0-2560 GCA_040384405.1 Bdellovibrionota bacterium | reverse complement strand
AGCAAGAGTACACAGCCGCCCACGTTATTAACGAGGCGACCGAGCAAGAACTAATCGAGATTTTTAAAACTCTTGGGGAAATCCGTTCGCCATTTCGTGTTGTTCGCGCGATTGTTAACGATCGCAAAATTACTCCTTACAAAACAACCCGGGAACTTGCATCACTCATCGAGCGAGTTGAAGGTTGGCGTAAAAAAGGTTTTCATCCCGCGACTCAATTCTTCATGGCACTTAGATTAAAAGTTAATGGCGAATTAGAGCATCTGACTTACGCTTTGCCGGAATTAATGAAAAAATTAAAAATCGGTGGACGCATGGGAGTGATTTCATTTCACTCGCTGGAAGATCGAATCGTAAAAAATATTTTTAAAGATTCTGACTTGGGAAAACCAATTCATAAAAGAGTTATCATCGGATCTGACGAAGAGATTAAAACCAACCCCCGCGCAAGAAGTGCGAAACTAAGGGTATTCGAAAGGAGAGTTCAGGATGAGCTCGAAGGATATAGAACACGTTAAGCCGTTCTTTAGCGTACTGATTGTTATCGGTACATTGTTTGTCATCGTATTTTTACAGATGGAAGAACGACGCCTTGGTTATAGTTTATTAAAACTTAATCGCGAGCATAAACTTATGGTGGAAGCAAAACGCCTTAAGGAAATTCAGTTCGCAAAACAAAATCGTCCTCAATTACTTGATCACGTTGCTCAGACAAAATTAACTTTGAAAAAAATCGAACCTGATCAAATCGTTCACCTAAATGGTGAAACGGGTGAAACACTGTGAAGAGCCGTCTGATTCTGATTTTCATGGTTTTTGTCGGCCTGTGGACTGTACTGATTTTGCGCGCAGCCTATTTGCAATTTTTGCCGCACGAACGGTTAACTAATCTTCAGAACCGTCAATTTCAAACTATTGTAAATTTAGAAGCCAGACGCGGTCCTATCTTAGATCGTCAAGGTCGCGACCTTGCGTTGTCGACGACAACCTATTCCCTTTATGCTGATCCAAAAATTTTAGAAGGCAAAAGAAATGTCGCCCGGAAATTGGCAAAAGAATTAGATGATACCTACGAAGTTATTTTAAATAAAATCAAAGATCCGTCCAGACGGTTTGTATGGATTCAACGATGGATGCCGCAAGAAAAAATGCAAAAAATTAAAGCCATGAAGATTCGGGGACTTTCTTTCGTCGAAGAATGGCGCCGGGTTTATCCGAATGATTCATTGCTAGCTCATACTTTGGGTTTTATGGGTAACGAAGGCCAAGGATTAGAGGGTGTCGAGTTAGCTTATAATAAAGACCTTTTAGGAGATCACAAAAAAATTATCGTCAGACGGGATGCGCGCGGAAGGCCTTTGATGGCCGAAGGTTTGTTGTTTACGGAAAATCCTGATGGTGACGAAATTAAATTAACTATCGATTCCGAGCTTCAGTACGCGCTTGAAAATGAATTATCTTCGGCAGTGAAAGAATTTGAAGCAGGCTCTGCCTACGGAATTATTTTAGATGCAAAAACTTCGGCTATTAGGGCCATTGCTACGGCACCGGCTTTTGATTTAAATAAAGCTCAGCGAGTAGCGCCGGAAATTCGCCGAAATCGCACTATCACTGATAGTTACGAACCGGGCAGTACGATGAAAACATTTTTGATTGCGACTGCTTTGCGAGAAAAACTGATTCAGCCTAACACCAAATTCTTCTGTGAAAATGGAGCCATGAAGGTTGGCGACAGAATTATCCGGGAAGCCGAAGCACGCGAGAAATTCGGTTGGATGACCGTTACTGAAATTTTGGCCGTATCCTCTAATATCGGATCTACAAAAATTGCATTTGAAGTTGGACCTGAAAAATTGCGCCAGGGTTTAGAAGATTTTGGCTTTGGTCACAAATCAGGTGTTGATTTACCTGGTGAAGTCCGCGGAACAGTTCTGCCACTTCCATGGCGCCAGCATTTGTTGGCAAATATTTCTTTCGGTCACGGTGTCACCGCTTCGCCATTACAAATTGCTAACGCTTATGCCGCGATCGCCAGTGGCGGAACTTTACATCAGCCCTACATTGTAGAAAGCATTCGCCGTCATGAAACGGGTGAAGTGATCGAGACAAAACCCAAAGTTATCCGCCAGGTTTTAACCAAAGAAGATGCGGAAAAAATGCGAATGATTCTTACTGCTGTGACCGGTAAAGGCGGATCCGGGATTAATGCGCGCGTAAATGGATTTCTAGTCGGTGGAAAAACCGGAACAGCTCAAAAAGTAAATCCAACGGGACGGGGTTATATTAAGGGCGGTTATATTTCAAGCTTCGGCGGATTTATTCCTGCCCATGATCCACAGTTTGTTATTTACGTTGCGATTGATGAGCCTAAAAAAGGTTACTACGGTGCTCAGTTAGCGGCGCCTATGTTTTCACGGATTGCTTCGTATGCGGTTCGCCGCGAAGGAATTGCTCCACTTATATTAAGTGAAGAGACTTCCCCGCAACGTGGGCCCGCTGCTGCTATTGCGAAGTTAAAGAATGCATCCTTAGTTAAGAAAACGACTTTGCGAACCTCATT
>JAZKJI010000225.1:650-14886 GCA_040384405.1 Bdellovibrionota bacterium | reverse complement strand
TCCAATAAAGCATTCGCATGGCCTAGAGCACCCAACACACTGGATGCGCCGGGCTCTATATAATAGCGATTTGGATTTAGTCGGGAAATTCCCGCGTGGGCTAGTGCTCCTGCGAATCCATAATTTGAATGAAACGTTTTCATCTGCGCCCCGTGCGATTGTCCAAATTTAACGTGGGCCTCGATTTGGGAATTTCTTTGAAGAACGAATTGAGAAAGGTAGGGAACAATGCCAACCTTTCCGGCTTGGGCCGCGAGTGCTCCGGTAAAGTTCGAGCCATAGGGAATTAAGGTTGATACCGAATTACATTTGCGGTGCAACGCTTCGCCTAAGACGTATTCTAAGTTTCTAACCTTATTCCCTCCATAGACATCATCGGTTTGATCCTCGCGTTTAATCATTAAGTCCTTCATATATCCGTGAGACTTCGCGAACCGATTAATCGTATGAATAGGTGTTGCCTCTTTAATTAAGTGAACTGGATTAACCCGTCCAGTAAGATATTTTGATTGCTCTAGTAAGTGTTGCCTGGACATTGTGTCCTCCTTGGCAAAGTTTGTAACAATAATATATGTTTACTAAAAGCGAAAGTAGTGGCATGTTCTGTTCCATATGGAAACAAATCGTTTAAGACAATTTTGCCTGATATTAGAAACCGGAAGCCTAAGCAAAGCAGCAGAGCTATTGGGAATTTCCCACGGGGGACTTTCAAAATCCATTGCAGTCCTCCAAGACGAAATGGGCATGACGCTTTTCCAAGCCCAGGGGCGGGGGCTCATCCCGACTGATCAGGGAAGAAAAATCTATAAACAAGCCCAAGAAATTTTATCAAAGGTAGATGAGTTAAAAACCCAGGCGGCGGATACGTCAGATCAGTTTTACCGGGTAGGAGTTTTGGAAGTATTCACCGGAGCTTTATTCACAAAACCATTAATTGCAGGAATGCCCGAAGCGAAATTTCAAGTTCTAGAATTAAATCCAGGGCAAATTGAAACCGCCGTTCTGGAAGACCGGATTGAAGTGGGTTTTACGTATTTGCCCGTCACTATGGAGGGCTTGGAACATCTGCAGGTGGTAAAATTTAAATTTGGGATTTACTCGCAAAAAGGTGCGTTTAAAAATATGAAAGTTCAGGACATGCCCTTCGTTGCGCCAGTGGCGGCAGCACCGACTAATCCATTGGGAATTAAAGAGCGAGATGTGTGGCCCGATGGTTTGTTCCCTCGCAAAAAGAAATTTCAAGTTAATTTGCTGTCGACGGCAATGGATTTAGCCCGTAACGGGCAGTGCGCGATTTATATTCCTGAATTTTTAGCCGAGCATAATAATCAGACTTCTTTGCCAGCCTATCAGTTAGAGCAAATTCCGTTTCCGTCCCATTTCCCAAGGCAAGAATTTTATGTATATCTGGTTAAAAGAATTACCACTGAAGAAAATCAAATTATCAAAAAACTAAGTTCCGAAATAAGGAAGTTATGCCGGAGTTAACATAAATTTAATTTTTGCCTCAGAGAGTTCCTTTCTTACCCCGGTCCAAGTAAACGAATATAAACCTATTCTTAATTAGCGTTACATAGTTCTTGCAGCGGAAAAATATTGGACGAATTGCATGGAGGCAATAATGAACACATTGAAGTTACTCGTTATAATTCTTTTTTCCGGTGGCAGTGTTGGGTTAGCCGCTAATGCCGCTGTCTCTCAAGAATTCCAAACTAATATTATTGAAGAGCTCGATCCATTTTCTGATAATGTCGAAGAGCAATTGAAACTTCTGGATCAATATTATGAAATGCAAACGGGCGAGTCATCGCACCTAGAGACCCAAGATAATCGGCTGGCTAATCCACTTTGTTATCGGCAAGGATGCCAGGTGTGGGCAAAGGTAGTTAAAAGTGAGCAGAGAGTTTATTTTTTTATTTCAGGAAAATGGCAATCCACTTGGTTGGTGTCCACCGGAGCGCCGGGGCACAGCACTCCCAACTTTGATACTCACCCGAATGGGCGAATCTACAATGCTTACACTTCACTTTCTTATCCTTCCGGGGATTATATGGGTTTAGGTAATATGCCGTATGCGGTTTTCATCAGTGGCGCGTTTGCGATTCACGGAACTCCGCAGGGAAATTGGCCTAAATTAGGGACCCCGGCTTCCCATGGTTGTGTGCGCGTGCATCCAGACGGGGGTTACTATTTTAACAGATTGGTAAGAGCGGCAGGGGTGTCAAACACGTGGATAACGGTAATGAATTAATTAGAAAACCTTAATGGTTTAACCAAGAATATTTTTTAGTTCTTTCTTTTCTTCTTCAGACAAGATTAACCACTCGGGCGGAAGTTCTTCCACAACTTTAGCCCATGAAGCTTTCACCATTCCTTTGGCGTTTGGTTTTTGATGTAAGTCTTTAATTAAATTTAGGTGGCGCAACAGAATAGTTCGCGTGGGTTTAAAAAAACCATTCTTATCTTTACCCTGATTATCAATATCAGAGTCTTCAACACGTTTAATTAAAGATGAAAAATAATTTTCTAAACTCATTTAGTTCCACAATACCGCACGATATTTTTCGAAGCAACGAGCCCCTGCATTTAATCGCATCAGTGCTCCTTCAGCGATTGGCAGTGCAACTTTAGGATCTTCCGAAATTAACGGAGCAAGAACTTCTTGATTCCAAGTTTCAGAATGTTTGATATCTAGGGTTGAGTGAATCAAATAGTATCGCTGAGCTTCCGGAGATAAACCCAATCTTTTTAATCCCGCATATACTTTTGCCGCACGACTTGGTGCCGTTAATTCAATAACTCCAAGTGCTCCTAAGGAATGATAAGCATACCGGCGGTTACTCGCCATTCCGACCATGATATTTCCTAAAGCTAAAGCCTCAGGCATGGATTCTTCAATTGTTGGTGGCTGAATATTTAATTCTTCGGCTACTTTTGTTAGCATCGGACCATGCATTCCTTTTTCATTTCCGCGGCCCATCTCGTCCCAATAATTTCGCGCTAATTCAAGCTTTGCTCTGGTCGGCATTTTCACTTGCGTAAGCGCCGTTAAATCTTCGAACCCAGCTTCTCCGACCACTTCTTGTCTGATAAACCAAGTCATTTGGTCACGAGTTGCGGACTCCGCTAACCAGTCAAATAGGGGGTCATTCTGCCCCGGGCCAGAGTTCTTTAATTCCTCAAACCATTTCATGAATTCATTGGGATTAGTGGGTGCAGCAGCTGCTAGATCTGCGATTTTCGTTCGCTCTGTTTGCAACATTTCTACTTCGGCAATATGAGCTTTCATTTCGGCCCGGACTTGTTCCCGCCAATCTTCGATTGGTACCAGGGGATTAAGTCGATGCCGGTTAAATGCGGCTAATTGACGATGGGTTTCGAATAAATCAAGAGAGAATTTTTCGGAAAGTTTTCCTGGCGGATTGGTAATTGTATCTCTTGAATACTGCATTTTAAAACCTCCTACATTCAATAATCTTTTGCTCTGATATCTAATTCGGAAAAGTCCACGTTCCTAAAATCAATGGGTTAAATTGCAGACCCCGTGCCAGAATTCACGAATCTGCAATAAATTTAATTTGGCGTAGAAGCTGCTATAGGTAAGGGTGTGAGAGATTTAAACATAGCTGAAAAGCCAACATTTTTATTAAGTTTGCCATCGTGTAACAGCGACTGTGAAGATATTAAAATAATATCCAACGATGTTGAAAGTGGAGATCCGTGTTTCTTTCAAGTTGCATGGTCAATCAATCCACACATGAAAATCGGATCGACCAATATTGAAAGAGCAATCAAGGAACATCATTATTTTAGAAAGGCAATTATCGAAGCAGGTGCTAGTGTTATAGAAGTCCCATTTGTACATGGCGCATTTGATTCAGTGTTTGTAAAAGATAATGGGATTTTAAAAAAGACCTCCGGTGGTGTGGCCGCATTATTAGGCCGACCAAAAATGCCAGAGCGAAAAAAAGAACAACGTCCTCGTCACGCGAATTTCGAGCAAGCAGGAATCGACGTAATTGGAATTACAAAAAATAATTTGGAAGGCGGGGATGTGGTTGTGCATCCAAATGGTAACGTCGCTTTCATGGGCTACGGTTTTCGAACTGATCAAAAGGCTCTTGATGAACTTTCAAAATTTTTAGGTGCCCGAATCGTTTCGTTAGAATTGGTTGATCCAAAATTCTATCATTTGGATGTTTGCTTTTCGATTTTATCCGACGGAATTGCCTTTGCTTGTAAGGAAGCATTTAGTGATAATTCTTGGAAAAAACTAACGGCCGAAAAATCGATCGATAAATTAATTGAAGTACCGATGAAAGAAGCTCTGCAGTTTGGACTCAATTTTATCCAGGTCGATGATACGATCATTAGCGGCAGTTATTCGCCAATGATACTTGATGCGCTGGCTGCAGCTCGTAAGCGGGTCGTGATAGCTCCGTTAACTCAGTTTCAATTGGCGGGCGGCAGCGCTGCTTGTTTAACGGCTCCAATTTATCAAATGGAAAATTTCTGTGAACGAATCTCAAGAAAAAGTGTTCGTTCTGAAAATGAAATTTTAGTGTCAGTGTGTTGATAGGGAAATCATTAAGAGGTAGTAATGATTAAACAGGGATCAGTTAAACAAATCCGCACCGGCGAAATTTCGCGTAATGATGGATACATCATAATCACCATGTGCCATTATCCCCGCGGTTTAAAAAAAGGTTTAAAAGACGAATACCGCGCCGACTTCGCGCCCACCAGAGAATTACTTAAAGACTTTAATGAATCACAACTGTTGGTCGGGCACGAAGAAGCATTTCTCAGATCACAATACGAAAGTCGCTTTGTCTTAAAGCCAGGTGCACTGGAACATTTAAGAACTACTTCCGAGCGCGCCGAAAAACAGGATGTTTACTTTATCTGCCAATGTGAAATGGGAGAACGCTGTCACCGGGAAATTCTGATGTTAATCGCCCACGAAAAATTCCGCGCCCCTATCGATAAAGTTTTCCATGAGTATCCGGTCGTCATGGAACGATTTAGAAAAAACCAAGTTACCCTTTAAAACACGGGGTTAATATCAGATCTTAAAGTGTTTGTTTGCATTTTTTCCAGCTCCGGAACATCGGTCGTATCAAAGGAAAGTTGTAAGTGGTGAGCTGCGAATTTAACCGCATCATTTGCTTCTGAAACGACCGCGCCCATTCCAAAAAACTCGTGGGTTACTTTTTCATATCGTTTTTTAGTAACCGGTACGCCGGCCGAAAATAAACGATGGGCATACTCTTCACCTTCATTACAAAGTGGATCGACTTCCGCCGTAATGACGGTAGCGGGTGGTAAATCCCGCAAATCTTCTACTAAAAGTGGTAAAGCATCGCCTCGCAAAGGGATTTTAGAATTTTCGAAATAATGTTTCATAAACCATTTCATCATATCGCGACTAAGTGGTTTTGCTTGGGCATACAATTGGTAAGACCCGGACTCCATTTGCCAATCCACCACTGGATAAATCAACAACTGATGAACCGGTAAGGGTAGACCCTCATCTCGCGCGCGAATGCATACACTGGCGGCTAAGTTTCCACCGGCGCTTTCTCCGGCAATGGCAATTCTGCGAGAATCCCCACCGATGCGGTCCGCGTGGGACAGTAGCCATTTGTAACTCGCGTATGCATCATCATGGGCAGCGGGATAAGGATTTTCAGGTGCCTGCCGGTATCCAATCGAAACAACAATCGAACCTGCGGCCGAGCAAAGTGCGCGGCAGGAAGAATCATAGGAATTAATACTTCCAATAACCCAACCACCTCCGTGGAAGTAAAGAGTCACCGGGAATGGACCATCACCGCGAGGTTTATAAATTCTTGCTACCAGTTCACCATCAACCGTTGGGACTAATGTGTGTTCGACGGATCCCACACTGACCACTCCTGACTTAACAAAACGGGTAGAGATATGTTTATTCATGACTGCGGTCACTGCATCTTTAAGTTCTGGAAGTTGGCGGGCACACTGCGGGGTTAGATGATCAATAGGAAGCGGACCAAAGGTTGCGTAGGTATCTAGTACTTCTTTCATTGCCGTTGTTAGTTCCGGAGTCATGTTGGGTGTCATAGTTGCTCCTCTCCCGTGCGGGATGCATAAGTCAGAAGCAAAATGATTGCCGAAAAATAGAGCGTGAAAAACTGAGCGAGCAGTAATATCGCGCAGTACAAATTAAAAAAGGGGTAAAGGGCTACAGAAAATTAAAGTCCTGAAGAAGTTCGCCCCAGGTAATTAAGATCAGTATAACTTCGTGAAATGAAAAGATTAAGAATCCAGTGCTGGAGTATCGCCACTTAAGATCGGGATGATTTGTTTCTCCATCGACTTCGCAGCCGCATAACAAATTGTTTCAGCCGGATTGTCACCAACGGCTGCACCTGAATTCATAAAGTTTCCTTGTTGCAGAAATTCTAAAAATGCCGCCGGACTTTTCCAACGTTGGCCATTTCCCACAAAAGCGAACCAGCTATTTCCTTCGATGGGAATAATTGTAATTCCTAATTTTTCCACGACTTCCCAAGCAGCGGTCATATCTTTGGAATAGGGACGAAGGGGTCTTTCGCCAGCTTTGGTAACTTCCCAAAGTTCGTTGTCTTTAACGATGACGTTGTTACCTAAAACTTGTTGAGCAACGAAAGTATCTAGTTCTCGTCCTGGTCTCATGCGATCCCCCTAAAGTTACTTGTCCTGAAAATCAGACCCCGTCCCCTTGGGATATTCTTTCATTTTTAAGCAATCGTCAAACTTCTGCGTTTTTGCCACATAGTTGGTTAATTAATTGAAGGCGGCGGAAGGAATAAGCTAGTGGGCTGAGCCTTTAGCCGCTTCCACAAAGCTTTATAAATTAAGTTTCGTTCCGGGGCTTGAACCCGGCGGGCCCGGATTGCAACAAACATTGCCAGACCAAATGCGACCCCGATATTTAAAAAACCCATGGAGATAACGCCCATTACGGCCAACCAGAAATCCCAAGTCTGAACAACTTCGTAGGGTAATGAAATTACCGCTGCCGTTAGGGAGCCGGAAGATAAAGTCACGTGTCTGACGTCTAAGGGAAATCCGAAAAACTGCATCACGGCGGGGGTTAGACCCAGAAAAAAACCCAGGGAAATATTTCCAGCTAATGCCAACATGTTAGATTTAAAAAACACGCCAATTTTTCGAGCGCCCAATTCACCGAAAACGAATACCAGTCTTCGATCATGGGAAAGTGCCGGGCCCAGTCTTCGAAACACAAACCAGTTATCTGCCCATCCAGCGAACACGCTCGATAGCCATAGTAGCACTCCGGTAAACGCTGCGTACAGCGGTGTTGGGCCAAGAATACTAAAATCGTGCATCGTGTGAACAGCTTTTTCCTGAGATAGCAACGGTGCCGAGGCCGCCCACATGATCAGGCCACATAGTGCCAGCGTAATTGGCACAACTCCAATAACGTTACCTAATACCGCGGCAACTTGAGTTCTAATGATGTGAATAATATCATCAACCAAGTTTTCCAAAGCTTCGGGGTCACGGATCTTATGCATCTTTGCCGCTAGGGCCGGTGCTGTCATCGCTGGTTGTTTAGTTCCAAGCGTGAATCCCGCAAAGTGAATTATTAGAAAGCTGATCGAGTAATTTAAGACCCCATAAATTCCGGTGAAAAATACATTAAGTCCCAAATAATAGGCGCCGTATTTCACGATGGTCGTAAAAGCCGTAATGTAACCACCACCCAATGCTTTTACAAAAATCGCGCGAAATTCTTTTCTGGTACGTGCAATATAATGTTCCCCGGTTTCAGCACTTCGTTCGGCAATTTTTTTAGACAGTAAAGAAAAGTTTTCCGAGACTAATCCCCAGATAGAGAATCTTTGAGAATTATCTTCGATCAAATTACCCAGGAAAGATGAAATAGCTTCTGGATCTTTACTCGAGCGGATGATTAAAGACGAAATTTGCTGCATTCGTAAAAGCTGCGACTGCATTCTATCAATTTGGTAAACGATATGGGTACTAACACCGTATTCATCCAAATGGTGGTAAACTTCGTTCAGCGCCAAGAAACTTTCTTCAATTGTTTTTTCAATTTGAAATGCGGTAAACAACAGTTGGTCGCGGTCCGTTTCATTGACCATTTTTTCAGTTAATCCACGCAAGCGATAAAATGGAAGTTCGGTGAAGTGCCCGCGCTTCAAACGGTATCTGATGTGTGCGCCCAGTCCGATGCCTTCCACTTGAATTGCAAGTAACAGAAGTGCATCTTTTGCATCACGATTTAAATTATTCCATGGATGCTCGGTAGTCGCGAACTCGTGCTGTAGCAGTCCCAAGATACGCTCGAAAGTTTCTGTATCCAATTGATTCATCCACTGCACATCACGTTGATTCGCAAAGTTTTTGGCAAACATGCTGGCAAGGTCATGATCATTCGGTGGTTGAGGTAAAAACCGGTAGTGTAGCCTTTCCATGACTTCGCCCCAAAACGAATCTTGGCTGGTGATCCCGGCGGTTAAGAATAAATTTGTAGCTTCGGTGTCTCGGAAGAAAGATCGAAGTAAACTTGCGGTATTACTTTTCCAATCGGGATGCCGGTCGAGCACTTGCAAGAAATAACGAACGCGGGCAGCTTGGGGCGCGCCAGAATCGAAATCTAAATTATGGGCTAAAGTTCCCTCGGAGCGAATCCATTGCAGTAAATCTAAGATCCAATTTGTTCTCGAACGTAAGGATGCCGTGGTCGATGGGACATGCGAAAGCAAGTCATCTAGGGTGCGGCGGGCTTGCAAAGCATCCCGCCATCTCGCTAAGAGTGAAGTCAGTTGTGAAAACAAATTTTCTACATGCTCCAGTTTTCAATGAAAAGAGTTTCGCCATTCGTATTTCCAGATAAGCGATATCCTTTGATTCCCTTTGGAACTACGGAATTCATTTGACGGAAATAAATCGGGATAACCGGAACTTCAGACGTGTAAAATTCGATAATCTTTTTTGCTAAAGCTGCGCGTTTAGGCGCATCTAACTCTTGTTCTAGACTTTCAATTAACTTATCCACTTCCGCATTTTTATAGCCGGTATAGTTTTGGCCGGCCCACGAATTTTTTTCAGTGGGAATTGAAGTCGAATGTAAAATCGGACGGGGATTAGACTCTGGCGTGGATACCCACGAAAAAAGTGCCATTTGAAATTTACGGTGGTTAGTGGTTTCTCCAAAGAAAACCCGGGCAGGTTCATTTTTTACCAAAAGTTCTACACCGATTGTTTTAAATTGGCTTTGTAAAAACACTTCGATTGTTTCATTAATCTTAGCACCAGCGGCCGCAATCAAAGTTAGCGAAAGTGGCTTACCATCTTTTTCACGGAAACCATTTGCGCCCATTTTCCAACCGGCTTCGTCTAAAAGTTTGTTGGCTTCACGGCGGTTAAACTTATAAGTGGTGATTTTGTCGGTATACCAAGGATCCTTATCGGTCACAAAGTGCAGAGCCTCTTTACCCCGGCCACCCATCAAAGAAGTAACGATCTCTTTTTTGTTCGCTGCTAATGATAAAGCTTTTCGAACTCGGACGTCAGCAAGGATCGGGTTTTCTAAATTCAAATCAATATGCGCGTAAACTAAACCATCTTCAAATCTAACTTCGTAGGGAAGTTTTTCAGCTTTTACTTTTTTGTCGAAGTCATCGGCTTGGTCAACACCAAGACCCGCAGCTGGGGTAATCATATCAATGCTGCCAGAACGTAAATTAGCTTCTAACGTTGCATTGCTTGGAACTAGTTTAAAGATAACTTGTTTAAAGAACGGTTTCTTCCCGGCAAATTTCGGATTAGGAACCAAGATCACGTGGCTACCTAATTTAACTTCCGAAACCATGTAAGGGCCATGCCACAATCCTGGCATTGTCGGATTTTTAGTGTAGTTGGAATTCTTATCGTAACCTTCTGGCTGGTCTTTAAATTTATCAAATACAGCTCGCTCGATGTGTGCCGGAACTAGGTCAGGAAACGTCGTAAAATAATCATAAGTCGCTTTTGCATAAGTTAAAGAGCACTTTTTAGGATTGGCTTTATCCCATTTGACGCTTGTGATGTTTTCGTAGGGTTCGCGTGCAGGAACGGATGTGTTTTTGCTTTTTCCGACTTGCCAAGAAAATTCAAGATCTGCACAAGTAATTGGAGTTCCATCGCCCCAGACATCATCAGTAAATTCCAATGTTAGATCTAACCCTTGGCCATTTCGTTTAGCTAATTTATTCTTTAATGTTGGGATTGTTTTAATTAATTTTGGTTCCCATTTCAAATCGGGACTCAAAATAACCATCGGTCGATAAGCAGTGTACATCAAATATCGCGCAGCCGCTTGATTGGCGATAAGTGGATTTAAACTTTCAAATTCGGCAGCAACACCGATAGTTAAAGTATCTTTTGGTGCAGCAAATGTGACAGTGGAAAAAAATCCGATGGCTAAAATTAAAAGTGCATTTTTCATTGGGGTCTCCTCAACAATTGAAAGCTATTTAAGCCTCAGGTTGAGGAGCCCGTCAAGATCAGAGCGGGGACTAGGGAACCAGAAATTTCGCAACAGAAGGGATGTCGACAACGCAATGTCCACCCCATTGAGGACGCCATTCAACGTTAGCGCCGTTTGCGCGTAAAATTTCAACAAATTTTCCGGTTGCTTCGTAGGAAGCATAGTTATCATAAAACCCAACAGTAATATAAAGATCGGGTCTGCTCTTAGGGGATGCAGCTAATACAAGTGGGTTTCCAGTCGCCCATTCTGCAGGAGTCGGATAAAACTGGCGACTCAACGTAATCATGCGCTCGATACTTTGAGTAACCGCAGCTTGGTTATTTGTCGCTGTGTAGTATGCCCAGGCAACTGTTCCTTCAGTGTAGGCTTTGATTTCTTCCGGTGTTGCCCAGGGCGAAAGTTGCGCCATCGGTGCGCAAATGATCGCGGTTCGTTCGAACATCGAAGTCTTTAACGCCATTTGAATAGAGTTAAATCCGCCCATGGATTCTCCCATTAAAATTCGTTTACCTTTAAAGCCGCCCAATTGTGATTCGATACCGGGAATTAAAGCTCCGGCAACGAAATCTAAAAGACCGCTGTAGGGACTTGAATTTTTACTAGCTAATAACCAGATCTGACCAAAAGAAATTGTTACGACCGTAGGAATTTTTTTACCTTCCGACTTCCATTGTTGGCGGATTTGTTCAGTGTAGTAAAATTTGTCGCCCCAAGAAGTTTCGTTACCACCTAGGCCATGAAAGTAATAAAGAATGTCATCACTTGGATTTTCGTCCGCGCGATAAATACAGTACGAAGCCGTGACAGGCGTATGAATTTTATAACAGCTTGGGTTAATTTTCTTTTCCGCAAAAGCAAAATTAGAAGAACCTAGAATTAGGGCTATTGAAACTAAGATAAAACGTATCATATTTGTACTCCCGGATTTACTCGTATCAAACACCGAGTTATAGCTCTATGACAAGGGTAAATATGACTAAGCATGATGTCACGGTTTCCACCTACCACGAGCTCCTTAAGCCTGCATTTATTGCTTTAAACCGGCAATGGATCGAGTATTATTTCAAATTAGAACCCATGGATCTGCAGCAGCTGGAAAATCCGCAAAAAACAATTCTGGAAAGCGGCGGCGAAATATTTTTTATTTTAGAAGACAAGCGTCCGGTCGGGACGGTCGCAATGATCCCCATTGGTGACGGAAGTTACGAACTAGCGAAAATGGCTGTGGAACCCGGAAACCAGGGAAAAGGCTATGGCGATCTTCTGATGAAGGCAGCTGTTGAATGGGCGAAATTAAAAAAAGCTAAAGAAATTATTTTAATTTCAAATCAAAAACTGATACCGGCGTTAAGCCTTTATCGAAAATTCGGTTTTAAGGTTGTAAGTCTTGCGCAACATCCCGATTACCAGCGCGGCAATATCGAGATGAAGTTGACTCTTTAGTGACTAATCAATTTTTTCAATTTTTCCGTTATTCAGAGTGATTTTAACGGCAATCGCATCGGCTTCAGTTGAAGACTCAAACGAATCGGAGGCTCCATTATTCACTCTGACGTCGTATTTGTAGGCCTGAGCGCCGCTTTCGAATCCAACTTTTCCGTTATTCATTTCAATTTCAACCGGTCCAATTGGTTTACTCACAATAATTTTCCCATTGGAACCGCGAAGTTGAGCCAAGATATTTTTTGGCATTTCCAATTTGCAACTAACACCCTTGGTTTCGGTTAAATCTAAATCCATGGCAACTCCGGTGTCAGCAAGGGCAGCGGGTGGTTCGTCCCCTTTGTAGCGGCATTTCCAGCGAAACTCACTTTTAGCAGTAGGTTCTAATTCTACTTTTCCATTTTTGAAGCTTACAGATATACGTTGAAGTTTTTTATTAGTAGTCGGCGCCGACCCTTGAAAGACCCGGTCAGAATTAAAACCGTTATCGTTCTCACCAGCCTCGTCGCCGTCGTCCATAGCGCTAATATGTTTATCGCCAATTCGAATTGATCCCTCGCTGCCATTAATATCAATCATACCGCCCAAAATCCGTACACGATCGTTTTTTTCGTCGATAGAGATCAGCGGCGAGAAAAACCAAACCATACAGATTACGCCAGTTACCAAAATACCTAGCGTTCCCAAAAATCCGATGGTTAACCATTTTACGATAGGACGTTTAGGTGCTTTACCTGGTTTAAGTCCGCGCTCGATCAAATAACGATTGGCCACGGTCTCTGGTTCGCCTAAAGAAGAAAGAATCGATGTTATCGTTTGCGAAGGGTCTCGCTCTTTGGCCACTAACACGTGGCTTTTAATTTCGGTGATTATATCAGCGCGGTCGCTGACCGGGATTCCGCCCAACGCTTTATCCAGACTAGAAAGGTATGATTCAAGTTTTAGGTCGATAGACATGGTGTCTCCTTGTTGTGGAATCTACTTTTGGGCAGATTTAAAAATTTGGATGAGTTTTTCGAATTCAATTTTCATTTCTTCTAAACTTTTAGTTCCCTCTTTAGTCAGGGAATAAAATTTCCGCGGATGGCCTTTGACATTTTCGGTCTCCCAAACGGACTGAAGGGTTTTTTCCACCGTCATTCGATTCAGCATCGGGTAGAGGGTTCCTTCTTTTAAAGGTAATTGAGCAGCAGTGAGCTTTTCCAGTAAATCAAAGCCGTACATTCGTTTGTGCCTTTGAATCAAAAGTAAAATGCAAAGCTCTAAATAGCCTTTACGTAATTGAGTTTTCCAATTGTCTAGTTCCTGAGCCATGCATAGTACATAGCAATACTAGGTATTCTATGTCAACAAGGTCTTTTGCGTTTATGTTTGACTCAAAACCGTTTTTTTTATCTGATACAAACAGGAGATACGCGTGATTTGGAAAAAGCCTATAAATATTGATGAATTAAATCGAATGGGAGTTAATACGATGGCGGCCCTTTTGGGAATCCGCTTCACCGGGTCAAGCGATAATTCTTTGATCGCCGAAATGCCGGTGGATCATCGAACCCATCAGCCAGCCGGTGTTCTTCACGGCGGAGCTTCTGTTGCCCTAGCCGAAACTATGGGGAGCGTGGCTTCGTTTATGTGTTTAGAAAACGATATGATCCCGGTAGGTTTGGAAATTAACGCGAACCATGTAAGACCCGTTGCTACAGGTTATGTCATAGGAACAGTAACACCGTTACATATCGGTGCGCGAACCCATGTTTGGAATATTAAAATTGAAAATAAGGAAGGCAAACTTATTTGCGCTTCCAGGCTAACGACCGCGATTATTCCGCGGCCTAAATAAATTTAGTTAACAACTTCTTCGACGATAACTAGCGTGTTCCAATTGTTTTGCATCGTTAACTTGCCTTTTTTGTCGAACACTAATTGGCCATTCCAATGGAAACTTGGGACAACACCTTTATTATATTGCTCAACTAATCCAAAAAGGATTTTTGCATTATCCGGGTGAAGACGGGCGCAACCGCCTGAATCCCGTTTTCCTAACATGGAAAAGTGGCTAGGGGTTGTGGCATGAATCGCGATTCCGCCGATAAAAAACACAGCGAATGGCATCGGAGCCTGCCAAGTGGTAGATACGTGATCACGACTTAAATACGTAGGGGAAAACCATCCAACCGGAGTGGACGAAAAATATTCTTTTCCGCTGGGTGCAACTTCGGGACGTTCCCGACCAGTGGAAGTTAGCCA
>JAZKJI010000225.1:0-640 GCA_040384405.1 Bdellovibrionota bacterium | reverse complement strand
TAAAATACCATTAACATATACACGCACAGTTTGAGCGGTTAAGCCAACTGCGGCTTTATTTACGACAACTACTAAAGGCCAATATTTTGTTACATCGACACCGCGATTATCGACGGTAGCTTCTTGAAGCGTGAAATCAGAAGCAGTGGATGAAGCGGGTAATCCAATTTCCGCAGCGATTTCTTCTGGAGACATTGTTTCAAACGCAGTTTCCTGAGCCGAAGCATTCGAAGTAAAAACTAATGCGACGAAAGCAATCGCACCGATTGTGCTGTTAAAAAAATTCATATTTCCTCCCAGAAATAATTCGAGCCCCTCAGCTGTTTAAAAAGTTGAAATGGTCTGATTTAAAAATTCATCAAGCGACAATTGCGCCGATGAATTTGTTACATAACAATTCAATAGCTATGCCAGTATCAGGGAAGTGAATCATCCGGCTAGGAAGAACGAATCGCATCATGAGGTAAGTAGAAACTAATTATTTTTCGAATTTAGAAAATGACACGGGAGGAAATCCGCAGCTGGCGCGGAAAGGGGCAGATCGAACTCAGCCTTCACCGGCAAGAATTAACAAAAAAAATCGGCTGCCTTGATTGCAGCCGATTTGAAGAAACGTTTTTTTAAGGAACTAATACTCCCG
>JAZKJI010000224.1:0-1706 GCA_040384405.1 Bdellovibrionota bacterium | reverse complement strand
GACGGAATCGAACCGTCACACCCTTGCGAGTACTGGATTTTGAGTCCGAACCGATAGTTTTTGTAAGTAAGTAAAAACAGTAAGAAATTTAAAAATAACAAGAGGTTAGCCATTCTTCCAAAGTTCCACCATCTACCGTGATTTGCCGTCATTTGCACCCATAGTGGGGGATAGGTGGCGGGTTAAAAAGTGGTGGGTCGAGTATTAAACATAATAAGAAAGGAAGAATTTATGGCGAAATTTATTGCTTGGGTTTTAACGGTTGGGTTGATCTTGATATTTGGAGGAAAGCTTACTGGTGCGGCGATTCATGTCGCGCGCGTAGCGGCCGAAAAATATCAGCATCCCATGAGCTATACAAAGTTCAATCGGGCACTGTGGACGCGAAACGGTAATTCAAATAAAAAGGGTGGATTTGTTGATGATGAACTTTAATTTAGACCCATAAGTATATTGAAGCTAAAAACACCACACTTAGGCCTTAACTTAATGTTAAGGCCTAAATATTATCTAGTGATCGTGACCATCATCTTTTTTATGGTCCTTTTTCTCGCCGTGCTCTTTCCCATCTTTGCACTCGCATTGGGATTCCGGTTTGCCGCAATCTTCACACATCATAACCTTTTTCTTAGTTACTTTTGTGGTTGTAGTTTGCTTTTGGCTTTCCGCGAGTGCCGAAGTTCCTGCCATAAAACTTAACGCTACAATAACTGATACTAATCTCATGCTCACTCCTTTTTAGACTTTCGTATTAATAGTTTCCTTAAATTAGTCCGAACTTTCAACTGCGTTAATGGGCTATTTTCTGACTAAATTTTTGCATATGTTTTTCAAACACTAAATATAGAACTGGAAGCACAACCAGTGTGAGCAGAGTCGAAGAAACAATTCCCCCAATAACAACAGTTGCAAGCGGTCGTTGAACTTCTGAACCAACACCTGAAGAAATCATCATCGGAATAAACCCAAAAATGGCCACTAGTGCTGTCATAAGGACAGGTCGAAGTCTAATCGCGGTTGCTTTCTTCACTAATGCTTCACCAGTTAAGCCTTCTTGCAGTCGCAACTGGTTAATGTAATTGACGAGTACGACACCATTTAATACCGCAATACCAGATAGGGCGATAAACCCCACACCCGCCGATATACTGAACGGCAAACCATTTAGCATCAAATTTACAACTCCACCAACAAGAGCGAAAGGAACGCAGCTAAAAATAAGCAGTGTTTGTGGGATACTTCCAAACGCTCCATATATCATCATCAGAACTAAAGCTAAAGCGATGGGAGTGAGAATTAATAATCTCTTCTTAGCTTGCTGTAAGTTTTTAAAATTTCCGCCCCACTCTACAAAGTAGCCTTCGGGTATCTTAACATCATTTGCAACTTTGGCTCGAGCTTCGGTAACAAACGATTCTGTGTCTCGACCGCGCAAGTTAATTAAAACCGCTGATCTTCTGGAGGCGTTCTCTCTATTCACAGAACCGAAGGTCTCTTTAAATCTCAGGCTTGCCAGCTGGGATATTGGCGCAGTGGCGTTCCCAGCGAGGCCGACCGGCAATGTTTGTAAGGTATCAAGATCCTCTCTATCGCTTTCGTTAAGCCGAACAACAATCGGAAACTTTCGATCATTTTCAAAAATATACCCGGCTTCTTCGCTGGCCAAGAACAAACAGGCATTGGCGATATCCTTGGTTTGCCCGAGT
>JAZKJI010000223.1:20423-21504 GCA_040384405.1 Bdellovibrionota bacterium | reverse complement strand
AAGATACGGCCTGTGCCTGTAACGATTGCCCTTATATGAAGTTAAACTCGCTTGAAAAAATCAAGCGGGCGCTGGAAACAATGAGCCCGCAAGTAGATCTGCCATTACCATTGCGGGAAAAGGCTTTTGTACCGCTCGATCGCATGATGAAGATTACTTCCGGGCAGCCAGTGCAATGGCCTGATAGCTTCCAATCCCCTGACTGATAGTATGTCGATGGCGGCTACCCAAGTAGCCCTCAAACCCCAAAGAAAACCAAAACGAAAAACGGAACGGAAACGGGTGCGCCGAACGGCTACGGCTGCGACCAACGGAATGGATTTTAACAAAGCCCCACTCTCGCAACAGAGAGAAAAATCCCAAAAAAAGACACTTTAGCCTTTTTTATTCTTTTTCCTTTTTATTTTTTAAAAGCCCCTCTCCGTGCAGTACAAATGATTTTTTCACCGACCCTCTTAACTTTGGTCTAGCTTGTTCCGATCTATGAAGTATCACTGAATACTCGATACTTCTGAAAGGATCGCTGGATGAAAAAACCAAAAAAAGTACAACCAACCGCTCGCCGTTATGGCTCGCGCAAAGAAGTATCTCCCGTTTTTGTTTCTTATATGGCCTCATTGGAGGATTTCGCAAAAATCGCAAGAAACTGCGCGATCGTTCAAGCTTCATCAACGGGATTATTACTCCATGTTGAGCGCGAAGACCTGATTCCAATTAGTTTAAAAAATAATTTAAGTTTAGAGTGCCTTGTTGGCGACCGGATTTTCCTCAGATTAGAAGACATGAATCTGGAAATTTCTGGAGTCGTAGCCCGCACTAAACTATTAGGTAAACATGGCTATCACATTGCCATTGATTACAGCGAAGAAGCTCCGGAATATTGGAGAGAATGCCTGCTAGAGCTGCTTCCAGCTCCTGGCGAACTTGATTAATTAATAAATTTTTAAGCGGTAGATTTGGTAAGCGCTAGGAAACTAGCGCTTTTTTTTGGCCCAAGCTAAAGCTAGCTTTATTTATTCGTAAAATGATTATGTTAAAAAGTTTCAAGAGGCCGAATCTTAAAGATCGTAAAACTTCGGCA
>JAZKJI010000223.1:0-20413 GCA_040384405.1 Bdellovibrionota bacterium | reverse complement strand
GGCAATCCATTTTCTGATAAAAGTAAAATCGAATAATGAGGTGGTAAAAACCAGCTGATTGCTTCGGCCACACCATCGTGTTCAGTCGCTGGTGGGTTTCCTAAAGACTCTAATGAAAAACCAACGTCATAATTTTTTCCGTCTTGGGAAACCATCATGATTTTTGGGGCAATTACACCTTGATCTAAGAAAAAGTCTTTTAAAATTTTTCGTGCAGTTTGGGGAAGATAATCTGGATTCGGTTCTCCGAATTGAAGATCCCTAACTCCCATTTCGATACTTCCCGCCGCTTGATTGGCAGCCGTGCTAAAAAACTTTCCGTTCTTTCTGAAATACCAAATCATCCCGAAAGTAAAAACATAATCAGGGTAAGGCTTAGAGGGGTTTACCACTAAACCAATTCCACGAGTTGATAACCACTCTAGTAATTTTTGAACTGATTCGTCACCCTCTTCGGTGGAAACCAAAAGATAGGGCCAACCATCAGGGCCTGTTTGTGGTTCTGACGATAGGAGTTTTACGTTTGAATTTACAAACGTAGTAAAAAACTTTTCTTCCCATGGCAAATCCCGATCTTCTTCAGGTACTGCTAACAACTGAGCTAAATCCACTTGGACCTCTGATTAAATTTTGAGAATATAAACTCGGGGATATGGCGCCTAAAATCAAGGCTTTTTCTTCTCTAAATAATCATAATTTCTTTGGTTTTTAGGAACCCAGAAAGCCCGGTCAGGGCTTGTACTTAGGCTTTGCCGCGATGAGCGTTTTACTAAATCCGGATACCTTTCGGTAAAATCAGGGTTATAACCAAACTCACAGAACCCTTACCCGAAAGGACAATTATGAAATTGGTTATCTTTTTTGCTACCCTAGTTATGTCTGCGACTGCTTGCGCTCACATGGAGCTTGGAACGTACGTTGGTAAAACGGCCGATGGTCAAGCTTGCCAAATGACCGTTGAAAAAGTGTATTACGAGAACGACGTTAAACACCCTTTAAACGAACGGGTCGCAATTACTGTGAATAACGAGAAGTACCTAGTTGGACATCCACCGGTAATATCCGTTTCTGAAATATTAGCTTCCTTCGATCATGATCAATTTCAAGGAATTTTGCCGACCGCAACTGGGGCAAAGGCATTGGTCGTAAAGATGGAACACACACCAACGTTCGAGGGGCCTAGCGCTTTTAACTTAATTTCTCACGAGTATAAGGCTAATAAACGCGAAATCCTTAACTGCGCGAACATCGTTCTTCAGTAAAGATTCTCTAAGCCGACGTCAGCCTTCATATCATCTGGTGAAGGCTGGGCGCGGACTTTCTTGACACAACTTCCGGCGATTTTCAAAGCACTAGCCCGAAATTTTGAATCTTTAAGCATTTTTTTAAAGATCGACTTAACCAACAAAGTCTTGTCTGGAACCGAAAGATTACAAAATCCCGCTTTTTTATAACAAGCTTCATGTTGGGTAGCCGCAACCGCACCCACATTTTGGCAAGTCAGTTCATTCGATTTTTCAAGTTCACGCTGAAGACAATTTCTAACATTTGATAAAAATATTTGGCCGTTAGCAGAGTACTTTTCATTATCGTCGACATATTTTTTACAGAATCGGTATCCAAATTTAATCGGATAGTCCTCTTGCGAGCAGCCTAATTCCATCGATACACAAGTATAGTAATCACAAGTTCCCATAAGGTACGCGCAGTTCCGCGAGGCCCGGGCATGGCCTGCAAGAAAGGTAAAAATCATGGTGATAACAATCAGGCGAAGCGCGTTCATAGGTCCTTCCATAGGGGTATAGACGGATTTAAGAGCAGGTTTCGTACCTGGGTGTATTGACGTTAGTAGAATTAGAGTGTTAACAGATTAGGCATTGGCCAAGTTTAGGCAGTTTGCCGAGGGGAAAAACTAAGTTTTTAAGAGGGAAAATCAGAATAATTAGGCAGGCCCCCAAGATGGAAAACCTGCCAGGTGGGGGGACAGAAATTATTTAAGTTCTACTCGGCAAACAACATCAGCTAAAACTTCTGGTTTAGCATTTACTACTGCTTGAAGACGGCCTTTAGCTTCTTGAGATTTAACTGAAGTTACATCTAGTGAAACTAACAATTTGTATTCAAGTGCATATGGATTTCTTAGAGTCAAAGTAGCAAGTCCTGCTTCATCAACGCTTGATAATTCAGCCAAAAATGGACGGCTTAATAGTCCGTAAGATGCAGCAACGTTAACTCCTGTTGGAGCAGAATTTAAAGTTACGATCACAACTCCGTTATTAGCTGCACAGTGAAGATTTTTAAGAACTGGTGCTGCTTGGGAAACAGAGGCAGAAACAAGAACGGCGAAAACCAAAGATAATAATTTCATATAAACTCCTTAAAGAATTTTGTTTAACGATCAAGAAATTTATACGGGCGAATTTTCCCCGCTGCAAGAAAGTTGAACGCGTAAAAAGAAGTTATTTACAGAGTGAAAACTCGGGTTTTAATGATTAGATTTTTAACTCTAATTTTATAAACAATTATTTGTTCAATAAACTTTAGAAATAGTGCAATAAACCTATTTTTTCCACAGTCCCCGGATCATTAATTCTGCGGTTGCCGGATTCGTAGCTAACGGAACATTGTGAACATCACAAATTCTCATCAGCATGGAAATATCCGGATCATGCGGATGCATTCCCAAGGGATCGCGCAAGAAAATAACACCATCACAGTGCCCAGTCGCAACGGCCGCAGCGATTTGTGCGTCACCGCCCAGGGGACCGGAAAGGAGACGCTTAATTTTTAAACCAGTGTCTAAAACTAATTTTCCTGTGCTTCCCGTTCCGATCAGATTAAATTTTTCTAAAATTTTCATGTGATCGCGAACAAAAGAAACTAGTAATGCTTTTTTCCCATCGTGGGCGATTAAAGCAATCGTCTTTATAGAGTTCTGGTTAATTTTTTTTGGCTTCGGCATCAAATACCCCCGCTAAAGGTATTAACAAAAAAACAGTCCCATTAGTAGTCATAGCTTATATACAAACTAACGTTAAAAATGCTAACTCGGCTTTTGGTAAGCGGTACTTGCAGAAATAAAATTAGTTTGCGACGATCTGTTTATGACAGCATATAAATTAATTTTGGTTTTTACGGTCTTGTTGGCGGGCATAGTGGGAACGCTTTGGGCTTTGGGTGTATTCCCAGAAGAACAAGCGACTGAAATTGGAACACGGGGTGTGGTAGTGATTCTCATTATGGGATTTTCTGCAGCCGTGATTACAAGCTTAGTAACTAAAAAAAGACCTACAGAATCTACCTCGACTAAAGACCACGCCGGTCCTAAATTTTAATTCACATTTTACGGCAGGTCCTCCGATAAATCTATTGCGGAGGTCTCATATGGTTGTTGGCGGGATGATTTTTGTTCTTATAGTGATGGCTGGTATCGCCTTTATGGGCGTTAATATTTATAACGGACTTGTCAGCCTAAGAAACCAATTAGAGCGCGCTTGGTCTAATATAGACGTCATCTTAAAGCAACGTTACGACGAGATCCCCCAGTTGGTTCAAACAATTGAACAGTACGCTGGTTACGAAGCTGGAATTCTAGCACAAATCAGTGAAGCCCGAACTCATTACGGACAAGCCAGAACAATCGGTGAAAAAATCAAAGCGTCCCAAGACATGAGTATCGCACTAAGTGGCGTGATGGCGATTGGCGAAGCTTATCCAGAATTAAAAGCGAACCAAAATTTCATTCAATTACAAAGCCGTATTTCACAGCTAGAAGGCATGATCGCCGATCGCCGTGAAAGTTATAACGAGACAGTTGCAAACTTTAATACTCGGATTGATCAGTTCCCTGATGTTTTCGCAGCACGCTTGCTGGGATACCAACGCCAAGAATTATTTAAAGCTTCGGAAGTTGAAAAAACGACTCCATCTTTAAAAATGAATTTACCAAAATTTGGTAAAGGCGCTTAATCGCAATGTCACAAAACAATGATCTAAACGCGATCGCAACGTGTTTAGTCCTTGGCGCCGGTCTCTTCTATAAGGCCATTAAGAATCAGAAAAAAGCCAGACAGATAGAAGATACCGCCCGCTCTAAGCTTGCTTCTGCCCCCCAAGGTTTGGTGGAGCTTCAGGGCTTTGCTTGGCCAATGAACTCGACCGTAAAAACCAGTTCTGACCACGATGCTGTTTATTATAAATTTGAACTTCAACGCGAAGAAAAAAGGGGAAGTGGTAAAAATAGGCGCACCGTTTGGGTGACCATTTTTACATTCACTCACGAAGAACCGTTTTATATTTTAGACCCCACGGGTTTAGGTGTCGTGCAACCAACTGGTGCCGAATACGATGTGGCAAGTATTAAAACAACTGCCTGGAATAAGTTAGAACCGGACGCTAAAAATATTATTAATAATACGATTTTGTCAGAGGACATACCTAACTTTCCACCATCCGAAGGAATGTTTGGAATGTTTAATACCAAATATCGGATCCAAGAAACCGAAGTTGTCGTTGGAGCGCCGTTTTACGTGCTTGGACATTTTGAAACCCACTCGGCAACCAGCGTTCCCGTTAAGTGTAATGGTTTAACTAACTTTGCAAACCGGGTTATAAATCTTGAGACAAAATCATTTAAAGATTTAAAAAGTCTCTTTGATAAAGATCAAGACGGAAAAGTGACCAAGCAAGAAGAGAGTGCCGGCTATACCTTTGCCGCTAAACTCGCATTAGTTAAATCGCAGACCGAGAAAACAGAAGAAAACGAATTTTATGTGTACGGGGAATTAAGTTGTTCAGCCAATCACAAATTATTTTTTGCTGACCGCCATGAAAAGCATTTAGTTGCTGATATAAAAAAATGGCAAAAGCTTCGTTTTGTGGGTGGAGCCGCATTAATGACTATCGGAATACTTTTAATGTTAAAAAATGTCGGCTTGGAAAAGCTATACAATCGTAATGTGGCTTCAGTTGAACAAACTGATTCTAAAAAAGTGCGATCTTCGAAAAGAAAACATAAAACTGTACAACCCGCGGTGGTCAATCAAACCCAGTCACCTGCTGATAAGCAAAAAGAAGAAAATGCACGCAATCTAAAAGTGTTTCATATGTTATGCACAAAAGGTGAAGCCAAAGCATGCGAATATCTGATTAAAGAACAGTTGAAATTTAATCTTACCGAACAATACGTAAAATATTATTCCCAACAAGGTTGTAAATCGGGCGCAACAGCTTTGTGTAATTTGCCTGTAAGCCCTACCCGCCAAGCTGCTTCGCAAGCGCCTGGTTCAAACTAATATAATCCTTTTAAGCTTTCTTTAAATACCGGAAGTTCTTCTGATGATGCTAAAGCAATTGCCGTCTGAGCACTCTGCCTGGCCTCTTTAAGTTTACGCGCGCTTCTTTGTGCTATAGCTAAGTTATGCCATAACACCGCGGTTTTGGGATTTGCTTGCGCTGCACTTCTTAAAACCTCGATTGCCTCTAAGAAGTTTTCTTCCGCATACAGAATATTTCCTAACCCTATACTTGCCGTATAACTGTTTGGCCATCGGGTTAAAATCGCGCGGTAAGATTTTTCTGCTTCTTTATTTTTTCCTAGTTGCTCTAATGCAGCTGTAGCTTTCGCGTGGGCAAACTCCCCAGCACTAGGTGCTAGGCTTCCGGGTGGCAATACGACAAAACCCCAATAGTCTGCCAGTTTCCACGACCGTTCAAATTTTCGCATATCCCAGCGTTTCGAGTTTTCGGGGCCTGAATGCATGACCATAATTTGTTTTGGAATATCGTAGCCAAATACAATGGCGTAATGCCACTGCGGAAGCCAAGAGACGGCTAAATTTTCGAACACAATTACAGGATGCTTGGCCGCAATTTCGGTCATCAACGCATTTAAGCCTTCAACTGGAATTGCCAACATCCCTTGGCGACGGGTAGCGCTGATCATATCAAGTTGAAAAGTTCCCTTTGCTCCAGGTGTATAAACTTGGGGTGCCAGCTTATCCACAGAGATAGGCTTACCGGCCCAGTTAAGTGCCATGGCAAGTGTTGCAGGCCCGCAGTGCCCTGCCTTCTGATTATAAAAAGGAACGCCTTCGATCGTCACCGCGGGCGGCAAGTTCGAAGGCTTTTTAAGAAAAGCGTCGGTCTGAGGAGTTTTACTGACACAGCCAGAAACCCACAGACCGATAATGATCAGGAAATATCTCATTAAGAAACTAGATACGTTTAACTAGGAAAATAATCAATACAACAAGTAAGATAACAACAAGAATATCGCCACCGGCTTGAGCTTGCTCAACTTGTGAAGAAAGCTGCAATAGTTCCTTGTCGCTTAAGCTAGCAAGACGCGCTGAAACTTCCATAGGAGCTACGCCATTTTCAATCAGCATTTTTTGCACGTCACCGCGAGCAAGGACATCTTGAACTTTTTGTTGTTCTTGAGCCCGGTCAATTCTTGAAACTACTTCGCTGGTAGAGATCATCCCTGAACTTGCAACCGCAACATTCGGAATGTTTGACATAAATAGGGATAAAGCAAAGCAGACGGTAACTTTAAATCTTCTTGAAAACCACATATTGATTCCTTTCATAGCGAGGCGACATGCCCCAATATTTGTTAACATTATAGTACTAAGCAAATTTAGTACCTATATAAGATGGTGGGGAGCCCGTTCAAGACCGAGTAAAGCAGATTGTCGGTAGGTGTCTAGTGTGGAAGCTGAGTACAAAATCCCCATAAACTTTTCGCAGTTTATGTAGTGGTTAAAAAGAAAAAGGGCAGATATCTCTGCCCTTTCAATACTTAGCTGGAAATTATTTACTATTGCGAAGTCATCGCAAACTGCGTGATTTCGTTTGCATCTTTCTTAACCTGCATCAAGAACTCGGTCATGTCGTTTGCAAGTTCCAGATCACTTGGTCCCAATTGTCTGGGAGTTTTAAAGTTAATTAAGTACTCAGAAAGTTCCGCGAATACATTTCCACCAGTGCGAACTCCGGCGAAATGTTTTTCAACTTTTTCGACAAGTTCTGGATGATTTTTTCGCTCAAATTTTGAAATTGCAATTTCAAGTGCGCGGAATTCTTTACGGGTAACATTGATACCGCTGCGGTTCTTACTTTCCGGAGAAGGATTCGAACTAAACTGCCAGTAATCAATCATCGAAGCTTGTTGCATTTTTGTGCGTGGTTCGCCGCCCGGTGCTTGTTTAGGAACCGTGTCTCTTAACTTCCCGTCAAACATCACCATGATTTTGCTTTGACCAGCATGAAACGCGGAAAGTAAAGTCACTTCCAAGAGAGCTTCATCCCAAGGGTGAGATCTTAGGTTAGACATTAAATGACGGTCGGACTCGGCCGTGTAAACCGCTAAAAAGTCTGTCGTAACGTTTTGTCCAAGTGGGGAAATTGTCGAATATAAACTTGGATCGCAATTTAACAAAATTTGAAAAAGATTTTTATAAAATGCCGTTAAATCCTGATTCGGGGTTGTAACGTATTCTTGTAGGTCACCTAAGTAAGTTTTGTCAGAAACATCGTCAGCATCGCGGATAGGGCCCGCACCAAAACTGCGACCGGTCATTTCGTCTTTATCAGTTTTTCCCGTTCCATAGTTGACGTTGTAGTAATAATTTTTGTCATCCAAACGAATCGCAACTCCGCCCCCACTGGCAAGGGCTAAGAAAGTAGATAGTCCATAACGATCTTTTCCAATACGAGTTTCTGCAATTTTATCTGGTAAATTATAAAGTGTAACGGTTTCGCCTTTTTTATTTAACGTGTCCGCTAATTTGGCTAACTTAGACTGTCCACCTGAATCAGCCATTGCGTGTTTATTAACTTTTTGTCCGACATTTTTTAATACCCCGATAACTTGCGCGGAATCGGCAACTTTAAAACCTTCGGTCGCGTATTTATCAAGCGATGGTTTTACAGTTTCTTTCATAAAGGTAAAAAATGTGATCCCTTTAAAATCCGCAACATTATAAATCGTGGGAAATTTAAGTTTATCTGTCGCAAACTGGGTTTGCGACTGGGCGGGCATTCGCCATTGTTCAGATGAGCTTTGCGCTGTTGGTGTATGGGTTGAACAGCCCAGAACAAGAACGAAACTAAATAAACCAATGATTTTAAGTAAATCTTTTTTGACCATGAATTCCCCCGTTAACAGAAGCATAGGCTGTATTAGCGTCGCCGGACAATGGCAAAGTTATTTGGGCTAGAGACAATCAGGTTTTGTTTATGGTTAGAATTAAATCAAATTCTATTTATAGCAGACCAATAGGATTCTGTTTATTAACTTTTTGAATCGTGTGAAAATCTAAAACCTAGACCTACCCGAAAGTCGAGTTGGTTAAAATTGCCCCCGATCATTGAAAACTCGCTAGAAGCCCGGAATAATCTGCTTTTGTATCTATCATTCTTAAGATTCGTTAAGGTATAGAAATATGAAGATGAATTTTTCTTGGAATTTTCGAAAAATCTTTAACTCCACTTCAGTTGCGATCATTTTAGTGATTGTTGGTTGTGGACCCGTTTCAGAAGATATTCTTTCCAGCTCTGCTGCTTCTACTTATCTATACGTCGCTGCAGGTGCTTGTTACTCAGGTGGTAACACTACATTCACAAATCTTACTGCATCAAATATTGTCTACAGAATTAATACGGTGAACGGAATTCGTGATGCCGTAATTGCGGATTATAATCAATCACCAGCGCAAGTGGGTGATACCCCGGTGGGCGTTGTGGCAAAGGATTTAACCTACCTTTATGTATTGGTTGAAAATACAACGAGCGTTGGTTCAAGAAGAATCGAAAGAGTTGAAAGACGTGCAAGCGGAAGTAGATCAATGTTTAGTAACAACATTACGGCATTGAGTGCCCAACTCAGGGGTATCAGCACGTTATCATCTGGTGATATTTTATTATCTAAATCGACTGCCATTGAAAAGCTCTCTAGTGCCAATGTGCGAATCACTGCTGGTGCAAATCCCTACGTTAATGCTCCGGGTGGGACTTGCATTACCTCGACGACTTTAATTTCAAAAGTTCTGACCTTGGGCAATGGAAACATCGTATTTCTTCACGCAGCGGCCGCACAAAATAGAATAGGTATTATTTCAGCAGCTGGTTATACGGCAGCAGCAGATTGTAAAACTTCACAAGCAGCACCAACTGCAACTGCATTCCCAGTTGCTGCCGCTTATGATGCAACCAACACGACACTTATCGTAGCTTACGCGGGAAATACTTTGGCAACGGATGTAAACAGCATCTATGCCTACTCGGTAAATGAAACCACCAACGTTATTTCTAACCCGCAAAAAATTTACGATGCCTCGTTGTATCCGGTTACTTACCCCTACTTACTTTATGGCATTTCTGAAATGACCTATGATTCTGTAAACCGGTCGTTATATATTGCTACCGCCATCAGCACCGTTACTACCGTAGTCAATTATGCCATTGAAAAATTCACTTATGATTTTTCAAAAATCGGAGTCTCTAACACGACGGTGTTAACCCGAGTTGGCTCGACACCGTTTTATCCGTATGGAATTGATACGAAATGTATTACTTCAATGTTTGTGGGCTATTGATTTAAAATTGTAAGCATCTCAATAATTTGACCATGAACTGCTGCGCGTTCGTTTCTATTAAGCTTGTTTCCGATAGCTTTAATATCGTCCCCATAAAATCCACTATCGATTCGCTCAAATGATGTTTTCGCAAATGATTCTGAAAGATAACCCGGGGTTACCGAGCTTCGATAGTACCCGTCTTTCTGCCGTTTCTGGATTTCCACAAAAAACGTTAGCATCTGATCCAATGACATTGGTAGTTCGTTCTCGTGGAAATATTCAAATAAAAAGACGTGAATCACCGTACGAACTTTTTCGTCAGGAATTCTACGAATATATTCGGACAACCTAACTCCACTGATGGAGAAAGTTTCCTGCCAATGCTGGTACATTTCGTTAGTCATTTTCTCGCGGGGAATCCCAGTAGTTGATGATGCCTTACTTGCGGCAGATCGAAGTCTAACGTTATGTGAAAGATCATGCCCGAAATAACTACTTGGCGGAGAAATGTATCCATCAAAAAATAGCATTTTATTCGAAAGTCCTAGCCAGCTAACGGAAGGTGTTCGCAACATATCTTCAAAACTTAAGCTCTTAAAAGTGGGAATAGGTAGAACGGATCCGGGTCCATAGGTTTGTTCATGTGAAAATAAAGTTCTTAAACTCGTAGCACTTTCTTCCATCTCTTTAAGTTTAGTTTCGTAGTATGCAAGTTTATTTGCTGGATAACCGCCACGTCGAATTTCTTTCCAGACCGCAGGATCTTTACCCAAATTTATGTCCATCAATAACGAATATTTCATTGCCCAATGGTTTACTTGATAAATCGTGGCACCGTTTTCCAGACCAGAATCAATTTCTGCCATCAATTCGATTGCGATATCCTTAACAGGCCCGCGAAAATTAACCATCGCTTCGGTGATATCAGAATTAATTCTTTTAAGAGTTTCAGAAAATTCACCGTGAACGGACTCGCCACGGATTATCTTTTCCCGTAACGGTTTTATTGCATTATTTGGATCCCGGATAAGCGACATTTCAAACTGATAAGACTTGCCGGTATTAGCATATTTTCCAGCTAAAACCACATTACAAGACGAGGCTGCCCAAACGGGCACCGCAGCCGTCAACAATATCAACAGCATTAGGTATTGAAAATGAATGAGCACACTTCTAAGTGACATAAACTCCTATGGCCAAATAGGTTTCAATAACTTAGCCATAGCGAGCAATTCCGAGTGGGTTTTATCAGTAATTTAAATTAGTCGTTGAATTGAATACCGCAAGTGCTTCTGTGGGATTATCAGCCAAGACGAACCTGATTCCCTGCTGAAACAACTGTGCTATTTTTTTTGGATTATCAGTACCTGCATTAAAAGTAACTAAACCCGCCTGTTGTGCATACAAAATATCGTTTGGTTTTGCTGCCATCAGATCACTATTAAACTGAATTCCGTACGTGCCTAATTCTATGGTCGCTTCAATGTATTTGAGGTTTGAAGACTTTCTGCTCATGTTAATAATTTTTAGAGTGGGATCAATTTGTCGGACGATTTCCACGTCTTCTTCTAGACAAGCAATTAATGTTTGATGTTGTCTTTTAGAGGCTGAGATTGCTTTTGCAATTTCTGGAACAGCCCTGGAGTCTTTCACATGAATATTTAACCAGATTGTCCTGGGTAATACCGCTAGTGCTTCAGCAAATGTCGGGACTCGCTCACCCTTGAAGGACTTATTTTTCCAGTGGCCAGCATCAAGATGCTTTAGCTGCTTAAGAGTCAGGTTCTTAACTTCACCTTCCCCATCCGTTGTGCGATCTACACTTGAATCATGCATCAGAACTAATTGGTTATCTTTACTAACTCTTACATCGAATTCGACACCTTGAGCACCCAACCGAACAGCTGCACTGAGGGCAGATACAGTATTTTCAGGAAAAGAACTCGAAGCCCCGCGATGGGCTAATATTCCTCTTTGCGGCAAAGTTTCGAAACTGTAGGCAAAATTAAAATTAAGGAAAAATACACTTAAGAAAGTCCACAGACATTTTTGACTCATTATTCCTCCTTGAATATTCAGTACATAGGTTCCAAGTGAACCTTCAAAACCTCAAGACAAGAAAGTGTTTGAATGTAGCCTGTAAATCTTTACGTAATCCTAACCGAAGTTCGTTGAGTATTGCCGCACACCCTCGTTATGTTACTTATATGAAGATTCAAAAACGGTTTTCTATATATCTGATTCTAGTGATTCATTGTATGTCATGTTTTAGCCATGCACTTAGCTCAAAGAGCTATGGGGATAAGCCTTCCCTAGTTGTTATTTTAGTAATTGATCAATTCCGCTCAGATGATTTAACAAAGCTAGTTTTCAAAAAGGAGGGTACCGGGGGCCTTGATTATCTGGCCAAAAATGGAGCATGGTTCCCCTTTGCAGAATTTGAATCTCTCCAAAACATGACCTGTCCAGGACACGCGACTATCTTCACCGGATCACAGCCGGCAAGTCACGGAATTGGAATCAATGAGTGGTACGATCCCAAGATTCGCGGCCTTACTTATTGTGTCCAAGACGACAAAGATGGATTTTCCCCACGACGACTGCGAACGACAACCGTTGGGGATGAATTAAAGTTATCCAATTCCGCTTCTAAGGTAATTAGTATTTCGCTAAAAGATCGTTCAGCAATAATGCTGGGTGGGCACTCGGCCAATTACGCTTTGTGGTTTAACCAAAAATCAACCCTATGGGAAACTTCTAAATATTACAAAGAAGGAAAACTTCCAACTTGGACTGAAAAAATTAACGTTGGTTTGAAAAGTCCGGGCGGAAATTTTGAATCTAAAAATGTTAAAAGCGCAGAGGCAGCAACCAAAGCGACTTTGGATTTGGCCGTTCAAGCATTAGAAAAAGAAGGACTCGGTAAAAATGTTACTTCCGACGTGCTGGCGGTAAGTTTATCGAGTCACGATATTTTAGGTCATGATTTTGGACCAAACTCTAGCGAAATAAAAGAATTTACTGATATCCAAAATGTATTAATTGGAAAGTTCATCGACAGTTTAAAAAAACATATGGGTAATCTAGATAAAACTCTGATTGTACTTACTTCGGATCACGGAATTCCGCCGGTCATAGAAGTTTCAAGGCACAATCACATTGAAGCAGACCGAATGAACACGGAAAGTCTGGTGACAAAGATTAATCGAGAACTAGAAAAGAAATTCAAAGCGCCGTCGCCTTGGATCGTCGCCGCTAAGAACTTACATTTCTTCTTCAATCAAGAACAACTGAATAAACAAAATGTTCCTGTTGAAAAGTTAGAATCAGAAATTAAAACCATTTTGGCAGATGAAGCAATGGTTGAACTGATTTACACAAAAACTGATTTTAAAAACGGAAAATTTCCACCGGGCGTTGTAGGACAACAATTAAAAAACTCATTTATCTCTGACCAAAGCGGAGATTTTATACTTGTCTTAAAACCATTCCACTTTCAGAAAATGCTAAACCTCGTCACCCATGAATCAGGCTGGAGCTATGATAGAAATGTACCTTTAGTGTTCCTCGGCAAGAACATTAAGCCAGGAGTATATACAAACGCTAATATTGTGGATATTGCTCCCACGGTCAGCTTTTTACTGGGAATATTACCACCGGCAAAGAGTGAAGGCCGCGTTTTGTCAGAAATATTTAAATAGAAATTAGTAATTACACTTTTTAATTAGAACCGAGTGAAAAGCGATGGCAAAAATCTACTGCGCTTCGTAGCTTCCGTCGCGAAGTTTGATTTTGATAAAGTGTTTGCGAGTATCCAGCATTACACTAAAAGGTTGATAACTATCGGCCATTACCGATAGTTCGAAGTTTCTCTCTTCAGCAAGGTCGACTTGATTAGGAGTAAACATTTTCGTGGAAACACCATTAATGAAAATCTCAGCACCCTCTGGTTCTGATTCAACATAAATTGACCATTGGGAAACTTTTTTTGTTTGTGTGACTACTGGTTTTGTTTCTTCAACAACTTCAGGTGTAGTTGAAGCAGCTTCTCGGGCTTGCTCTACATGGGGCTGAACCTTATCGATATACAAACCAATAATTTTTTTTGCCTGCGGGGTTTTAGCCAACCGTTTATAGTATCCTGGATTAACTTCGTAGGTTCCATAGCAAATACTGAAAAAAACTAAGAAGATAAATGTAACGGGACTGTTAATCGGAAAGTTTTTAACTCTTTGACCAAACGAAGGCTGAGGCTCAGCTAAATCATAAACGTTATAGAATTTACTTTTATCATAGGAAGCAACCGAGTCTTTGCCCGAACTGTTGCTTTGAGGAAATTCTATTTTATCTGGTGGCCCGTCATTCTTTTTGCTCACTTTAACTTTTCGGAACATGAGACCATTTTACGTATGGTACTTTAGTCGAGTTTTATTGTTTTGCTCGGGCCCGTTTTTGATAGGTATGCTTTTGATAAAATGAAACTTTTCCGGTGCAGTCGAAAAATTCGATTTCGGGTTCAGTCAGCCCTAATGCTAGCTCTTGGTCTAGCATCCTTAATAGCGTTCACTATTGGGTTTCTAGCACCTGATAAGGTGCCCTTTGGCACTTGGCGGATGTTCTCTGCGGCAGCTTCCGATGTATGCCTGATCGAGTTCTATGAATCAGACAGCTCGGGAAATGATACCAGGCTAAATCGTTTCGAGGCTCTAGGGATACAAAGCCGCCAAGAACTTTTGCCGCAAGAACTAGTCATTCAGTCCCTACAAGCAGCAGCCTCTCAGATAGAGAAAGTTTGCACAGTAGCCAAGGAAAAAAAATCTTCTAACCCCCTTTCTGTTTCATTGTTCTGCGGAAGAGATGATTCTTGGGTTCCGGTTTGGACAAAACGGGAAATCTGCGTGAACCGTGAATAGAATAATTAAAAAGTTTCATCACTTTTCAAATCATCCTGAACAGGCCCAGCTGGTTAACTTTATTCGCATAGGTATTGCGTTACTTACCTTAATAAAAATTTGGACATATTTTCCAATCGCCCAATCGGACTCTATCTTTCAAGCGTGTTGGTTAATTATAGCGTTGATGAGCTCGCTTTTACTTTTGATCAATCGATTCACAAAAGTTGTTTTAGTTATTTTAATAATGATATTTATCGCAGGTTTTTTTGATTACATGATTGAACTGCGCCCCCTTTATTTAAGGTCCCACCACATGCAGTTACTAATAATAAGTTATTTGGGGTTACTGCTAATGGGGCGGCAAAAGGGAAACCATCACTACGGAATGGGATTCCAACTTTTGCGATTGACGATAATTCTTGTTTATCTAGCGGCGATCGTTATGAAGTTAACTCCGCATTACTACAGCGGACTTCACATACAGCAATTATTTTATAAGTACTATTGGGGTTCAGACCGACTAAACTCGACCTGGTTTGAAATAGTGTGTCAGGCAATTGCCATAGGAAGTATCTTCACTGAAGCGGCAATCCTAGCGACAGCAACATTTCTAAAGCGACCGCGATTAGCATTAAAGATAGGAATAGCTTTCCACCTGGTTCTTTTTTTAGTGTTGCCGGTATCTATCCTATCTGGTCTCATGATTTTGTTACTTTTTTTGTTTCAAGAGAAACAATTCAAATATCCAATTTAAAATTCCCAGGAGGGGTTATGTTTTTAAAAGTATGTGCAACAGTTCTAGTAAGTTTATTCATAGTGACGGCAAACGCCGGAGAAAAAGCAAATAAAAGAAGTCCCAGCAGCAACGGAAACCTATCACTATTCGAAGTATGTGATGAAATCAAAAATCTAAACCTACCAGAAAACGTAAAACAAACCTGCGGGATCATATTGTCTGACGATAAAGAAATCGATACAAAACACGTCAAAGGATTAGGGGAAACTTCACCTTTTCTAAAAAGCTACTGGTCAAAGAAATTTAATTTAAAAGGAAATGTAAACCTAAGCTCAGTAACCTGCCAAAAAATAGTTCCAAGTGCCTACAGTGATTTCGAAACAGTCCACCACGTATGTACAGCAGCAACAGGAGAATCCCGCAAATTCAAAGTCTGCACAAACATGGTAGGCTCAGACGAAGATGCCCAATGTACAAAGTACGAAACAAAGATGTTACCAGCCTATTTCCATTTCCGAGTAAATAGCGAAGGCAGCCCAGACGAATCAAAAAAACCAGTACTAAACGAAAGCGCCACTCCAGACCTATGCATATTCGGAAAGATGTGCGCAGCCTAACTTAGAAAAAGTTCTAGCAAGAAAGTTGGCCAACACAAAAAGTGTTGGCCACAAAAAATGCAAAAAATGTTCGAAGAAAAATTCCAGAGTCGTTTTATTACAATAACTTGCTCTTTAATAGTTCATTACTAATTTCGGATTCACCAATAGCTCCGGCACGAAACTTCAATGCCTTTAGCTTTGTTTCACTATGATGATATACCAGGCGAACTAAAGCTCCGTACCTTGTGTTTACTTCAAATCCATAAATATGAAATCCGATTTTTAGTTTTCCAATTAGAACTGGGTTGTTTGTCATTACATGAAGTGACCAGATAGACTGAAATCCTTCATCTTTGGATAGTTCCATAACTTTATTTACAAGAGCAGTATACAAGCCCTGTTTTCTATATTCCGGCAAAACAAGGGAAGCACCCATAAAGAATGAATCTTGTTCAACTGAATCCTGCCAACCGTCAGTCCAACCTACAATTTCATCTTTATGTAGCACCACAAGCCGCAATACGAATTGATCCTTTAATTTTGCTTTAATATTTTTCAACTTCTCAATGCCGTTTTCATTGAGTCCAAAGTTTCGCGGTATCATTGGATACTCTGGAGCAAGATACTTTTTAACTTGAGCCCGAATTATATCTGTTGGAAGCTCATCAACTAAAGCAATAGTAAATTCATTATGTAAGGGCCAGGATCTCAGGATGTTCATCGCTTATCTCCACCTGCAATGAAAACATTGTACTTCAAAAACCAAGCTTGAGCGAAAGCGAAACGCAAATCATTTTCAAATGTGGTGAATGATCAATGAACAGAATGACGGCTTTGAAAGTTACACTTTCGCGGAAGAGAAAGTGGAAAAAAGAATGGAAAAAGCTGGGGAATCGTAAGGGACCAGAATGATCCATTTTGGAAACAGGGCCCCATTGCGGAAGCAATGGGAGAAAGAGCATTTTCAAATGTGGTGAATGATCAATGAACAGAATTGTGGCTTTGAAAATGGTAGGGAGTACAGGATTCGAACCTGCGACATCCACCTTGTAAGGGTGGCGCTCTACCAACTGAGCTAACTCCCTGCAGAAACGAGCCCTTGGTTTAACAAGGACTCTTTATATTGTCTAGAATAATATTAATCGCAAACGATTTCAGTTTTACGGGAAATTCGCTCTGCCGTTAGATTAAATTGCGTACGAGCAAGTGCGTAAGGAGCAATCGAGAAAACCACCACTTGGCCGGTTTGTTCGTCAGCCTTAATTTGGTATTCCCATAGAGCTTGCACTGTGGACTCTGCAAATGCTCTTAAACCTAATGAATAGAATGGAACCTTGTCTTGGCCTGCCATGCGTACCCAAGCGGTCTTACGGTCAACTATGCCTTGGCCGATAGCAATTTTCTTACAAGTTTCTACATCGTATTGGTTCGTAAATATTTTGCGTGTTTTCGTAGCATTATCTTTTAGAACACGAATTGTATAAAGAGTTTCAAAATCTTTATCTTTCACTACCCACGTTCCTTCGACCTGATCCCATGGGAATTCAGATTCTTTACCCCATGGAAATGGTACCGGGCGATCAGACGGTCGCAAATTGCGGATGTCGCTGATTGAACGTTCAAATGGTGCAAATGGTGGCGTTTTCGCCGGCGGACACGCGATTGCACCCGCTGTAAATGCTATTAATAAAATCGAGATAATCCACTTCATGACCGTTCCCCCCATTAGTGTTTTTCGAACACGACTTTCGCAGACTTATTCATGTAGTAACCGTTTTTAGCTCTAAAAATATATTTTGGTTTTTCGTAATCAGGCTCGATCAATTTACGTAAACGTTTAATCGTTACGTATATTTTATTGTCGTGAACTGCTGGATCATAGTTTTGCTTCCAGATGTTTTCGACCAAATATTCTTTGGAATAAACTGTTCCCTGATTTTGAACAAAAAGTCGCAAAAGATCTAATAGGATAAATTGGTTTTTAAAATCAATTTTTCCCAGTTTTCGTTCAGTAACTGCGTGCCCTGTTTCATCAAAAATTAAATCGAAAGTTTGGTCGTAATCATGACCGATGCGATCTGCTAAACCTTTAATCAGGTTTGTCAGACGAATGTGATTAGTTGGATCAACCATTCGCTGAGCAAGAGATAAATAAACTCTGGCCATTTCGCGATCATTTGCATCGACGTAAATGTTCGCTAATTGGACAAGTACATATAAAGATAAAATCAGACTCTTAGAGTGTCTGACTTCATCGTATGCTTTCCAACAAACGTTCACCGCTTCGTCGTATTTTCGAAGCTGGCGTAAAATATCCGCATTTAAAATATAGGTAGAAATTCTAAGTTCCGGAATATCATAAAATTGAAAGAAGACCTGAAGATTGTAGATCTCTTTTAAAGCATCAGAATATTTTTTTACTTCTGGCGCCGAGTAACATGCAGCAATTACATAGATCGCGTAATTGATGTCTTCTTTATTATCCTGAGCAAGTGCCAGAGCTAGTGCTTTTTGTCCGTAATCTAATGCTAGATCTGTTTGACCTTTGTAGGTCGCGCAGACAGCAAGAGTGTAATATGTTTTTGAATTAAGCTCGAAGCCTTCGCGGATAACTAATTCTTGTAAGTGATCTTTTAAGGTTGCGATTTGATCGAACTGACCAAGCTCTGCATAACAGCGTAACAATAAATTAACAGTCTTAAGGTAGTTCGAGAAATCCCGAGTCTTTAAATAGACATCTGAAATAGGAAGTAAGTACTTTAGCGCAGACGTGGTATCGCCTCGTTCGCCGTGTAGCTTTCCTAATAAAAACCGGTCTTCTAATGATTCGGAAGAAATAACCCTGTCCAACATGAAGGACAGGGTTTATGTCAGAATCTTAAATCTTGTCAAATTGGAACGGGGCAGGGCGCCGCATCAATGGTGATACAGTGCCTGACCTGTGTATTGTGCTTTGATCCCAAAGTTGGCTTCTTTTTGATTTTTAAACAGCTCTTTTGGCTGCTTAATATCCAGAGCATTAATCAGAACTTGGTCAACGTGGTCGACCAGAATCACCTTAAGCTCTTTAAGCACTTCTTTTGGGATTTCCTTTAAATCTTTTTCGTTTTCTTTAGGGCAGATAATTGTCTTAATGCCACCTCGGTGAGCAGCCAAGATCTTCTCTTTTAGGCCACCGATTGCCATAACCCGTCCACGTAAAGATATTTCACCCGTCATCGCTACTGTTCGTTTCACAGGAATCTTCATGATTGAAGACACGATACTGGTAGTTAGCGCGATACCCGCTGATGGACCGTCTTTTGGAACCGCTCCTTCAGGTAAATGGATATGCACATCGATGTTTGCGAAATATTCTTTATCTAGTCCAAACAATGGACCCCGTGACCGAACATAACTCATTGCTGCCGAACAAGATTCTTTCATTACATCACCAAGTTGACCGGTGACGGTGAATTTACCTTTTCCTGGAACAACACTGACCTCGACAACTAGTAAGTCCCCGCCCACTTCTGTCCAAGCCATACCATTTGTAAGACCAACTTCATTTTGAAGTTCGATTTTTCCAAACTTGTATTTCTCGGCACCAAGTAGATCGATAACTTTTTTCGGACTAACAGTATAATTTTTGTTTTTCGTGAATGCAGTCGCTACGCCTTTATTGCCAGCTTCTTTTGTCGTCGTCTTAGCCGCTTTTTTCGTAGTTCCCTTACCCATTTCTTCTACTGCTTCGGCCATTACGATTTCTTTTGCTAGTTTTCGGCAAACATTCGCAATTTGTCTTTCCAAGTTACGAACGCCCGCTTCGCGAGTGTAGTAACGGATAATCGTTCTGATCGCAGCATCTTGAAAAACAACTTTATGATCTTGTAATCCATGTCCTTTGATTTGCTTTGGAACTAAATAGTTCTTAGCGATATGGAATTTCTCGTCTTCGATATAACCTTCGAGAGAGATAATTTCCATACGATCAAGTAACGGACGTGGAACTGTATGCAATGTATTTGCGGTAGCAACGAACATTGCCTTTGAAAGATCGTAATCTAATTCCAAGTAGTGATCTTGGAAAGTTGCATTTTGTTCCGGATCTAAAACTTCAAGCATCGCTGAAGCTGGGTCACCGCGGAAGTCAGACGCCATTTTATCGATTTCGTCTAATAACAATACGGGATTACCTTTATCAACTTTGCGCAGGGCTTGCAGGATTTTTCCTGGCATTGCGCCAACGTAAGTTTTTCTGTGTCCACGAATCTCGGCCTCATCCCGCACTCCACCTAAAGAGATACGTGCGAAAGGACGATTTAGTGATTCAGCAATTGATCTTGCAAGTGAAGTTTTACCAACCCCCGGAGGACCCGCTAAACAAAGAATTGGTCCTTTTAAAGTGTCAGAAAGACTTAGTACCGCAAGGTACTCTAGGATTCTTTCTTTTACTTTTTCTAAACCCCAGTGATCGTCATCGAGAATTTTTTGAGCTTTCTTGATGTTATGGCTTTCTTCAGAGTAATCGTTCCAAGGTAAAGCTAAAACCCAGTCGATGTAATTTCTCACAACGGTTGCTTCCGCAGACATTGGCGACATCATCTTGAGTTTTTTGATCTC
>JAZKJI010000222.1:0-6114 GCA_040384405.1 Bdellovibrionota bacterium | reverse complement strand
ATTCTAAATTCTAAATTCTAAATTCTAAATTCCTAGCGGGATCAAATTCATCCGGAAAAAATTCCTCCCGAATACTCAAATTAAAATTAAAGGCCCTAAACCTCGCTACGATTTTTGCATCAACTTAGGATATGAATACATCAATAAACCTAAAAAAATTAAGTGACCAAAATCTAATTTTCAACACGGAAAAACTTGTTCAACAAGAACGTGAACTGCTGACGAATGTTCTTACTCATTTACGGGAAATCGAGCGTCGTCGACTTTTCTCGGCGTTGGGTTACAAATCACTATTTGATTTTTCCATTCGCCGTTTGGGATATTCGGAAGACCAGGCTTACCGCAGAATAGCAGCTATGCGCTTAGTAAAAATAATTCCGGAAATTGAAGAAAAAATTAGCAGCGGTGAAATTTCTTTAAGTCATATCGGAGTGGCCGATACTTTATTTCGGAAAGAAGCGAAATTCGCAAGCGCTCCGATGTCTCGTGAACAAAAACTTCAAGTCATCGAACAAATATCTAATAAACCTATTCGAGTAGCGGAAAAAATTGCCTTATCTTTTTCCACTACACCTGTTGCAGAAATCCCAGATCGAATCGAATCAATTTCAGCTGATTGCATCGAAATTAAATTTGTTGCGTCGGCTGAACTAAAAGAAAAACTCGAAAGATTAAAAGGAATCTTAGCTCACCAACAGCCGGATGTTTCGTTGGGAACTCTTTTTGAGAAGCTTTGTGATTTAGGCATCAATGAGTGGAAAAAAGATTCACCCGCGACGTCCAGAAAACGGTGCGTCACCGACATTCCGTCCAAAGCAGAAATACGACGGCGGGTTTTTCGAAAAGCAGATAATCAATGCGAAAACTGCGGGTCTCAGTATGCGCTGGAGATTGATCATATTTTACCCGTTGCAAAAGGCGGCGGTTCAAATCCAGAGAACTTGCGGTTACTTTGCCGGAACTGCAATCAGAGGGCAGCAATTCAGGAATTTGGGGTGGGGAAAGTCGATAAGTATATTAGTTTGTGATTGTTAATTGGGAAAGTGAACTGCGCATGGGTATTAGGTATTTTAAATGTGCTTGATGTTGAATCGGCGTACCCATAGACACTTAATGCCAGAATTTGTCCTTCCTTCCAAAAACCATGAAATCTATTGGTGTCTTCTCGAATATATAGCGTATTAGGCGGAACACTTCTGGCATTTCTAAAGCCTGAATGATTTTAACTAAAACAGGAGTTCCCATGAAAAAGCTATTACTTATCGCCCTTGCCTCTGTTTCTTTCAAAGCTCAAGCTTACGAAATTTCTAAAATTTCTTGTATGTTTACCGAGCCGTTCTTTTCGGTTTCTTACGATGCTAAATCAAAAACTATGATTTTACTTAGCGCTGAAGAGCCTAACAAAAGAGTTACTAAAAACGTAGGCATGAACCAGAAGAACGGAAAGATTTATATCAATCACCTTGGCAAAGACATCATGGAAATTACCACTAACTTCAACGGTTCTGATGGTATGTCTGATCGCATTTACCCAATGGAAGCTAAAATGTTAAGTCCTAATGCTAATCAATATGCTAGCAACCTAATCGGTGGATGCGAGACAAAATATTTGAAAGCTCAAGAAGGTCAGTATTAATCCTGCGTCAGCAGCATTTCCGTTGCTGAACTGCGAGAGTACTTCACCAGCTGCAGTTCTACTACCGAACTGCAAGAGTCTTTCACCAGCAGGAATCGCAACACTAACTAATTTTCCTTAACGGTTAATATATTCGCATAAAATTTCTTAACATGTGGGTCCGTAATAATTGATTTCGGATCCCACCTTAAAAGATAAAGTCCATCTGGCGAAGTTAGCCTACTCAACGCCACATAAGCATGCCCTGGTTCCCACAGCCTTCCTAAATCACACCACATCTTATCAATCGTAGCACCCTGACTCTTATGAATTGTCGTAGCGTATGCAAGGACCACCGGAAATTGAATCATGGAAGCAGAAACATTCCCCTCATGATCTAACAAAGAAAAAGTCGTTTTCTCGACAGAAATTGAACGGCCACCTTTTTTCTCGATGATTAACTTTTCTTTTTCTACATCTCGCAAAATCCCGCGCGTTCCATTGACCCATCTTTTCTGCGGATCATTTTGGACAAGCATAACTTCACAACCGATTTTTAATTGAAGGCAAGCAGGCACCGGAGCACTTCGTTTTAAAGTTTCAATGAAGCGCGCATTCCCTAAATAAATTGAATCAATATGAACTTCCGTTTCATTAATCTCGGAAAGTTTTCGGTGATTGAAATCTTCGGCTTGTTGGCGCAACGGAAAAAGCCTGACACCGCTTTCGTCATCATCGGGATCGCGGCGCCGGTCATTTAGAAATTCAAATATTTCTTCATCGACAACGCCATCACGGACTTTTCCTAATATCCGCAAGAACTCTAAATTCTGTACTCGCTGGTTTAACTGTAAAAATATATTTTGAAAACCCGAGGCATCCCAAACTGGATTTAAAAAACTCCAATCCCGTTGTCCAGTCTTAGTGATGGGAGGAAGTTGGGCAAAATCTCCAACGCTGATGACTTGCATCCCACCCCAGGGAAGTCTTGAATCCCGGGCTTTTTGCGCGACGGCCTCAGCAATCATTAATGCTTCACCCGGTATCATTGAAATCTCGTCAATGATGACACCCTCTACTTTGCGAAGGCGGGTAAAAAGCCTGCGGTCATTCATCGCTCTTTGGTAAGTGGCATCAGTCCCACCTTCCATTATTCCAAGGCCAAAAAAACTGTGAAACGTTACTCCACCAAGTATCACGGCAGCTGCGCCAGTAGAGGCTAACAAGGGAAAAGTTTGTTTACTTTGGGTTTTATGAAAGTGTTTAATGACCGTGGTTTTGCCCGAACCTGCTCCTCCGGAAAGGAAGACATTTTCGCCAGAGTGCAGCACTTCCAGCGCTAGTGATTGTTCAGGACTTAATTCATTTATCTTAGCCATCAGCCTTTCAGAATAGCTTGCGGAGGCGGTTTTCGACAAGGTAGGATGGAGCATTCTAACGCAGGATGAATGTATGTCTTTAACTACGACTTTTAAAAATTTAGCGCCCAATCCAAACTTTGCCGGAGTTCATGATGTTGAACCCCAGGAAATTTTAGTTTTAAAAGATAACGGCGGAGTAAAAATAATCGATGTTCGTGGCCAAGACGAATTTATCGGTGAATTGGGACATATTCCTGGTGCCGACCTGATCGTGTTAGATACTTTACCTCAAAATGCACCCAAAGTTCCCCGCAGCGAACCAGTTGTTATTGTCTGTCGCTCCGGCGGTCGCAGCGCTAAGGCCTGCGCATTTTTGCAATCGCAAGGTTACGACAATGTCGTCAACATGCGTGGCGGAATGTTACTTTGGAATCAATTGCAGTTTCCCACAGAAAAATAGTGAGTACACAAAATGCCTAAAAGAGTTTTCGTTAACCGAACGCTTAACATGAAACGTATTAAATATATCGGCCTAGATATGGATCACACTTTGATCCGGTATCAGAGCGATAATTTCGAGCGCCTTTCGCACTCGATCATCATGAGCAAACTAATTAAATCAAAAGGGTATCCAGAAACTTTGAGAAGTTTGAAGTTCGATTATGATTTCGCGATTCGCGGACTTGTTATCGACAGAAAAAAAGGAAATCTTTTAAAGTTAAACAGATACACGGCAATCCGTGCGTCTTACCACGGGCTAAAGCCGCTTGATTATAAAACTCACCAAAAATTATATCGCAGTACTTATATCGATTTAAGTTCGGGCGACTATTTGGCGATCGATACGTTTTTCTCGATATCCCTAGCAATTGCATTTGCTCAGATTGTGGAGATGAAAGACAGCGATACATCGAATACCTATCCCGAGTACGAAAAAATCGCTGACGACGTTCTAGATGCAGTTGACGAAGCTCACCGCGATGGAAGTCTGAAGGACGAAGTAAAAAGAAATCTTGAACAGTATATTATTAAAGATCCGCAAACAGTTGCGGGATTAGAGCGCTTTAAAAAACACGGTAAAAAGATTTTCATTCTTACCAACTCTGATTTTCATTACAGCAAGCTTCTTTTGGACTACGCGATTAATCCTTTCTTAAAAGATCATAAAACTTGGGAAGACTTGTTCGAAATGACAATTACCTTCGCAAGTAAGCCTAAATTCTTTTACGAGAATCAAAAATTTCTAGTCGTAAATCCTCAAGATGGAACGATGACAAACTTTGATGCGAAATTAGTTCCCGGTGTTTACCAAGGCGGAAATGCACGTAAGTTCACCGCTGATCTAAATTTAGAAGGTGATGACATCCTTTATATCGGTGACCACATTTACGGCGATATCCTGCGCTTGAAAAAAGACTGTAACTGGCGAACCGCCATGGTTTTGGAAGAACTTGAAAAAGAGATCCTCACCAATCGCGCCGTTTTACCCGTAACAACAGAAATCGAAAAGTTAATGGCGCTTAAAGAACCTTCAGAAGAAGATCTAACCACGATCATGACTTTAAAGGCTGAGAAGGGCGTTTACGAAGATAATAAAATCGAATCTTTGCAAAAAACGATTTCAGAAATCGATGGTCAAATCAGCCAGCTTATTAAAAAACAACAAGCAATGTACAACCCACAATGGGGCCAACTGATGCGCGCAGGTAATGAAGAGAGTTATTTGGCCTATCAGGTAGAACGTTATGCATGTGTGTATATGACGAAGCTTGCGAGTTTGCTTGATCTGTCACCGCGAACTTATTTTCGTGCTCCTCGAAGACCGCTTTCCCACGAGTTATAGCCAATGGTTCAGGAGCTATAACCGGCGGTTTGATGCTAAAGACTGGTGCCACGTAAAAAGTTGGTGCCATACAAAAAACTGGTGCCACACAAAAAATGACTGAATTCGAGCGCCAACAAGTAGAACAAGTTCACAGTTGGGCGCTTCCCCGAACCCGGCGCGCGAAAGTTATTCGTACAGAAAATTGGCTTCAGTTAATCACGGAAGAATATAAATCCCCAGGGTTTAACGAAATCATTCACAGTTCTTTATCCACGGAAGAACTCGAAAATAAAATTAAAGAAACCATAGAAACCTATCGTAAAATCGGAACTGATTTCAAATGGTGTACGGGTCCTAAGACCCAACCTGCAAATACCGGAGACGCGCTTCGGCGCCACGGGTTTATCAGTTGGTTTAGCAGGGTCATGTATTGTTCATTGGAAAATTTCAATTTTAAAAATATCACTACAAATATCACCGTCAGAAGAATTGATATTTCCGAAATGGATTTCTTTGTCGACTTATTTATGCGGTGTTGGAAAATGGATCCCGCCGAGAGAAAGCCGCTATTAGATCAACTTCTATTGATCACGAGCAGGAACCTATTTACGAAAGGTACGTTGCGTATTTTGACGGCGTAGCTGCCGGAGTAGCGTCGATGGTGAGAAATAATGATTGCGGCTATTTCCACGCGACGGCTGTCTTACCAGAGTTTCAAGGTAAGGGAATTTACCAAGCGCTTGTTCAGTCCAGGATTGATGCACTAAAAGCCGCTGGCGCCAAGATTGCGGTTACCTATGCAAGAGAACTAAGTTCGGCGCCACGGTTGGAAAAAATGGGTTTTATAACGGCCTGGGCTTCGGAAATTTTTTTAAAAAAGTTTTAATGTTGGCAAACTTTTATGAGCAGAGTCTGATCAGCAATGTAGCGGCTAACGGCCAGCGCTTAGGTTGAGTTCAGAGATCACCAGGTCATTGAATTTGGATCCCTTGTAGAGCTCTAAAATTTCAACGCGAATTGTTTTTGCGAGCGGGATTCCGAGAGAGACCGTTTGGGATTCGAAATCGTCTTTGAGATCGAATTTTTTATCGAACGTGAGCTCTTTTTTAGAAAGTTCATATGTGCTTGTGATGCGCATACTTTTAATTCGGTGATTCTGGGCGAAGAGTGCTTTTGATTTCCCGTAGCCACTGAAGATTTTAAGATTTTTAATCGGCATTGCGAGCGGAAAGTTAATTGTTAGGAAGAGAGGTGTCTTCGGCTTTGAGCCCTCGAGTAAAATAGTTGTCGCATAGCCGGTCCTAATATTTCCG
>JAZKJI010000221.1:1305-2495 GCA_040384405.1 Bdellovibrionota bacterium | reverse complement strand
CTCTTCGGTCAGAACTGCTGGTATTCCAGTTGGAATTATTAAAGAGATCCAACTTGTTGATGGACAAGCGAGAATCGAATTTACCGTTAAATCTGATATTCCAGTTACAACTTCAGCGTTAGTGCAAATTAAGTCCGTTGGAATTTTAGGGGATCGTCATATCGAAGTTTATCCGGGGTCGCCTACCGATGCACCGTTACCGAATGGATCGCAAATTCTAAACGTCAAAGATCAAGCGTCCCTGGATAATATCATCGGGCAGGTTGGGGAAATCGCGGGAAGCTTAAAAGACGTCACCGCGAATTTGAAGGAAGCGGTCACCGAGGACGGAACTAACAAACATATCCTTGGCCGTATCGTACGAAATATCGAACGCTTAACTGCTGATCTTTCCGAGATGACGGCAGAAAACAAAGATCAAATCCGCGATATCGTCGATCAAGTTCATAATATTACCGGGACACTGGACGAATTAATTAATGATCAGTCCGAAGCTGGCTTTAAGAAAACTTGGAACCGTACCTTAGCTCGTATCGATACCACGATGAAAAATATCGACGAAGTTGCCGGCAAGATTAATCGCGGCGAAGGAACAATCGGAAAGCTAGTTAACGACGAATCAACTATTGATAATCTAAATGCTACTTTGGAAAACTTTGGTGGATTAACTGAAACTGCTGTTCGCATGCAAACGGCATTTGATTACCATGCTGAATATTTAGATACGGTTGCCGCAACCAAGTCTTATATCGGTGTTCAGATTCAACCGGGTCCTGACCGCTTCTACTATGTCGCTATCGTGGATGATCCTGCAGGCGTGGTTGACATCACTGATTCTAAGACGACGACTCCGGGCGGTAGTTTGATTGAAGAAAGCCGGAACCGCAAAGTTTACCACAGCAAAACTAAATTCACGGCTTTGTTTGGTATGAATTTTTATGATGCTACGGTTCGGGCCGGTCTATTCGAAAATACCGGCGGTTTAGGGTTAGATTACAATTTCTTCCGCAAGAAACTACGTTTGTCCGTCGAAGCATTTGATTTCCAAAAGACCAACTTAAGAGCTTATGCGCGCTACAACTTGGGCTATGGTTTTTACGTACTTGGTGGTATGAACGACATGATGGATAAAAATGATGTCCGCAGTGGTTACCTAGGTGCGGGTATTTTTCTTACGAACGACGATCTTA
>JAZKJI010000221.1:0-1295 GCA_040384405.1 Bdellovibrionota bacterium | reverse complement strand
CTTAAACTTCTGTTAGCGAAGGCTTCATTCTAATGTTTAAACGGGCATTGGTCAGCGTCTCAGACAAAACGGGATTGGCCGAAGCTTTAAAACCCCTGGTAGCTCAAGGTTTAGAAGTAGTTTCCAGCGGTGGCACTTCTGCTTATTTAAAATCAAACGGTATTAAAGTAACTGATGTCTCTGATGTAACTGGTTTCCCCGAAGTCCTTGGCGGCCGGGTAAAAACACTGCATCCAAAAGTTCACATGGGACTGTTAGCTTTAACCGACGATAGTAATCACCAAGCTGATTTAAAAAAACACGATGTTCAAGTTTTTGATCTGATGATCTGTAACCTATACGCTTTTGAAGAAACCGTAAAAAGTACTGAAGACCTTGCCGAGCGAATCGAACACATCGATATTGGTGGCGTCACTTTATTACGTGCGGCTGCCAAAAACTTTCAGCGCATAACGGTCGTCAGCGATCCTTCTGATTATGGAATGCTTCGCGAAGGAAGTGTTTCCGAAGAACAACGCCGCGAGCTTGCTGTAAAAGCATTTTTACATACCTCAAACTATGACATGCAAATCGCGCAAGCATTGACGCAAAAAAATTCTCTTCGTTACGGCGAAAATCCCCACCAAAAAAGTTTATGGCTTCCACGGGGAAAATCAGGGTTTCAAGAAGCTCGTATTCACCAAGGAAAAGAGCTTTCCTATAACAATCTTTTGGATTTAGATGCTGCGACCAGATTAGTTAAAACGTTAAAGAAAAACGCGGCAGTAATTGTAAAGCACAATAATCCTTGCGGAGTAGGCCAGGCCGACCAGGGCTACGAAGCTTTTAAAAAAGCGTTCGAGTCTGATTCGATTAGTTCTTTCGGTGGAATCGTTGCCGTTAATTTCACAATCGATAAAAAAACGGCTGAACTGATGACTTCTTTTTTTCTGGAATGTGTTTTAGCTCCGCAAATTTCTGCAGAGGCATTAGAGGTTTTCAAGACGAAAAAAAATCTGCGCATACTAGAGTGGGCAGGAATGTTAAAGCATCACGAAGAAAAAGATATCCGATCAATTGCCGGTGGTTTTTTAGTTCAAGACCAGGATCAGGTTCCGTTGCAAAAAGAAAGCTGGAAAGTTTATTTGCCTGAACGAATTGGATCGGAATCTGACTTAACTAAACAAGACCTTGAAGATATTGAATTTGGAATTTCGGTTGTTGCGTCCCTTAAAAGTAATGCGATTGCCGTTGTTAAAAATGGAACTACTTTGGGACTGGGGATGGGCCAGGTAAACCGCGTTGATTCCGTGAAA
>JAZKJI010000220.1:8119-8366 GCA_040384405.1 Bdellovibrionota bacterium | reverse complement strand
GTACAGGTAATCGGCGTTTTCCGAGCGATCACCGTTACTAGCGGCCCATGCGACGACTTCTACGATCTTTGGGCGCTCGACCGCAACCAACTGATGATACTCGTCCCGTAATCGCTGAAAACCTTGTGGAGTGATGTAATTTTTGTCGCTCATTTGCAGGACTGTACCACAGTCGATCAGACGTTGGAAGGGTGTCAAATTTCATATCTATATTCTTTCTCATATTGTTCCGAAAGGAATCATTGAC
>JAZKJI010000220.1:0-8106 GCA_040384405.1 Bdellovibrionota bacterium | reverse complement strand
TCTATCGGCCTTCGGTTTTTTAATTACCTATGCGTGGTATTTATCAACCGATAAAAAACTTGTCGCGCTTGGTGCAATTCCAATTGCTCAAGTTGGCAAAGTTGGCGACGAAGTTTTACGGCGTCCAACAACGCGATTACTTTGGCATGAAGTAACAACGGGCGATCAACTTTACAGCGGTGAAGCAATTCGTACTTCCAACCTTGGCGAAGTTCGAATTCAGTTTGCCGACGGAAAATTTATTGATCTTGAACCAGATTCCTTAATCGTACTGCAGCAAAATAACGGCGAGATCGCTTTGGACCTGATGGAGGGTTCGTTATTCGTTAATGCTCAGGCAACTGCCGGAGATACTGGCGCTGCTAATTCTGCCTTAGTTTTAAATTCAGCTTCCGGAAAAGTTGCTTTAACAGGGGCTAATGCTTCCGTATCAAAATCTGAAACTGGAAATGTAGATCTTCAAGTCTTAGAAGGTAAAGCAACTCTTCAAGGTAAAGACGGACAAACTAAAAATTTGGAAAAAGGAACTGCCGGAGCACTGGGTACTTCTGGAATTCAGGCGAAGAATGTTGACGTAAAAATTATTTCTCCGGGGCCGGGCGGCCAAATGTATATCGATCCTGATCAAGATAAGCCGGTCACTTTCCAATGGAAAGGTTATCCGAAAGACTGGACCGTTTCCCTTTTTGCCGGTCCGACAAGAAAACAAATGCGCGAGTGGGCCGTTGCTGCCGCTGAATCAGAAAAAGTTAGTGTACAGTTTCCATTGGGAAAACACTTTTGGAAATTAGTAGCCAAAGACAGCCAAGGACAAATCGTATCTGAAACATCAGTTACCAAAGTAGAAATCTTTCCTAGATCTGCTCCTACAGTAATTTTCCCGACAACCAATGCTCTTCTTGAGTCTGAAAACGAAGACTACACGATGACCTTCAAGTGGCAACGTGCCGAGGAAGCAAAGCAAATTTTAATCGAAGTCGCAAAAGATCCAATGCTTCGTGAAAAAATAGCTAACAATTCGTTCACCACCGAAGAGAGCTTTGAAATTCCAAATTTCGAAGCTGGAACATATTACTGGCGAATGGTTGCCTACTATCCTGGCCAAGAAAAACCGTTATTAGGTAAAGTTCAAAAATTCACCGTTGCTAAAAAAATCATAAAAGTCATAGAGCCGCTGGAAGCAAGTTGGGATACAACTCAAGGTTCTGATGTGCAATACTTCGTGGAAAAGCCGCAAGTGTCATTGGCATGGGAAGTTAAAAATCGCCAAGACGAAGTTGGTCACTATAAAATTAAAATCATTGAAGAGACCGCAAGTCTTGAGTCCGCGCAAAACTTTGATGTTAAGGATCCTAAAATTCAAGTACCGGTGTTAGCTCCGGGAAGATATTTAGCGTCGGTTGAAGTTTATAATAAGACAGGTGAAAAATTAATTGATCTTCCGCCCCGCACGATTGCGGTCAGCGAAGCTCCGCTATTGCCTGCTCCTAAGATATTAATTGAAGGAAGCGTGATTAAGTCTGCAAGCGACGGTAAAAGCCAAATCCAATGGCAGGAAGTCAGCGGCGCTGAATTTTATCAAGTATTGGTAACAGATAGTGAAGGCAAACTCGTTTCTGACAAAAAATTTAAAAAGACATCAGCCGTACTGGCGAACATGCCCGGAGAATATAAGTTACAAGTTGTAGCAGTTGATTCCCGCGGACGAGCCGGTGAAAAAGATGAACCTAAAACCTTAGTGGTGCCACCGAAAAGCGCGCTCCGTGCGCCGGCATTGAAAGGAATTAAGGTTAACTGATGGTTTTTTTCCGCTTTTTCCTTTTCTTTATGTTTTTCAACATCCAGGTGGGCTTCGCGCAGGAATTCCGGCGCCAAGTTAATTTGGAATGGGAAACTATTGAAGGAGCTACTTCCTATGACCTGGAAGTAATACCGGCGAAAAAGAAATCAAAAGTTTTTAACTTTACAACTAAGTCGACAACTTGGCAGGGACAATTAAATCCTGGCCAATACTCGATGCGTTTAAGAGCAAAAGATTATCGTTCCGTTCCGGGTGATTGGTCCCCGGATATTCCATTTACGGTAGGCCTTGATCCGGTGAAACTTGAAGTGCCAACGGCTGACTTTTCAATACCTTCACAACAAGAAGAAAATGATCAGGTAAAATTCCAATGGGCCCCTACCCGCGGCGCAAAAGTATATTTATTTGAAATTCATGGTTTGGGATTCGAGTTTAATAAAAAAGAAGAAGTTAAGGACACTCATATCGTAATGGACTTGCCGGTTGCCCATAAATACACATGGTCTGTTACGGCAATGTTCAACGATGATATTAAGAGTGAAAAAAATGAAGAGCGTATTGTTTCAGTCGTGGGAAAAAAGTTAGTTCCGCCAAAAATTGAAAAACCTGAAAATGACTTTGTCAGAAAAATAACTTGGTCCAAGCCCGACAATGTTGAAGAGTTTGAAGCAGTACTTTACCAATTCGACGAAAAAGAAAAAAAATGGATCAAGTTTCAAACCTATGAACACTTAACGACGAATGAACTTCCATTTGATGAAACTTGGGCCGGTGGCAAATACCAGCTTCAAGTAAAATCAATTAATCCGCTTCGCCAAGCTTCGAATACAACGACTTTAAGATTTCCCGTAAGACGAGGATCCAGAGATCCGGCAGCAGAGCACGTTGCTACCGTTAGAAGATCAATTGACCGTGTGAATGGTTACTATGGTATTGCCAGCTATATGATTACCCAAGTTGATTACAAGTCCGCAGGTGGAGTTGGAATTAACTTCGCAACCCTTGCTGGAACAGGCCGGGTGGGAATGGGTTACCTAACGGAAAGAAGTCCGTGGGGATTCCTGGGAATCATTGATTACAGTGGGATTACCTTTGATAAAGGAATTCAAAACTATTCATCAATGGAAGCCAATGCCGTTTACCAAAAGTCTTTAAGTGATACCAGCGAAATGCGGTACATGGCAGGACTGTTTAATCGTGAGTTACCAATTTTGCTTCCCAATGAATCCACGATAACTTCGACTTCGCAAGATTACGTTCCGTCTAAGGGTGGAACTTTAGGTCCCCATGGAGGATTGGAATACTGGTATTCGATGACTCCTAAATTGGGATTTCAATTAAATGGCCATGTATATTTAAATATGGTGGGCCAATCAATGCCCGCAAACACTGACTTTAAACCGTCCATGTCTTATCAAGTCGGTGCCCTTGGTTCGTACCGGGTAAATAACAGATTCACCGGTTTAATGGGCGTCGCTCACCGTACAGATACTTATAATTTTATTTATCACGGAACTCAGAACATTATTGGTGATTACGATACGTCAGTGAATATGACCGGTACTTATTTTAACTTGTTTGCAGAATACGATTTCTAATAGGAGCTAAAGATGCGGATACCTATCTCGGCCAAACTAATTGTCATTACAACGGTGTTATTACTGTTTGTAACGGGCTTGATTGCCGTACAGAGCTCTAATTATTTCGAAAAAACATCAAAACAACGGGAAGAAAACGTCAATCTTGATTATGCCTCTGCCCGCGCGACTGAAATGGAAAACGTTGTCAGAAATATTTTAGATAAAGCAAAGATCGCTGCCGTCAGTTTAATGAAACAAACGCAAAACAACGAAACAATCTCTCAAGACCTAGAGCTTAACTTTGATCGCGATCGTGATTTTATCGGACTAGAAATATTAAAAATAGATGGAACAGCCGTAACTTCGGTTGCTCGACGGGTAAAAGAAGAACCTTTAAAGCAATTTGAACTTGATAAATCTTATATCGATAATTTACGGGCCTGGATGAAGTTTCCGGTTAGAAACGTGTCCCAAGGTTCCATTGAACTTGTGAATGGAACTTATCCAAAGGGCCCTTCCTTGGTCACAATCGGATTTCCATTAATTAAAGATCCGCAAGGCCGCATAACTCATATCGCATTAATCGATGTACAGTTATCTGCTTTGCAAAAGCCGTTCAGCGAACAAAAGGAAAGAACATTTTTCTTAGTTGATCGTAAAAATATCGTCCTAGCCCACTCTGATGAAAAACGCGCGATGGCCCGGGAAGATTTATCCCGCTATGACGTTGTTAGAAATGCGCAAACCAGCGCTACTCCCCGCGGACAAAAACATTTTGTCGATCCGGATACTAAGGAAAACTATTTCGGTGCCTACGCGAGAACAAGTTATGGCGCTACGGTTTTCTCTACCATTTCGGAAGACATTATTTCTGAACCAGCCCGGGAAGTTCGCCGGAAAGCCTTTTTCGTTGCCGGACTGGTGTTATCAGGAGCTATCTTCTTTATTTTCGTATTCTCCATGACGTTAACATCCCCGATTGAAACTTTAGCCGAGATGATTGGTTTAGTTTCTAAGGGAAATTTCGATGTTAAGGCAGCATCGCGAATCAAAAGTCCATTCCGTGATGAAGTAACGGATCTTGCGGTTGCATTTGATAATATGACCGATGGGTTAAAGGAACGCGACAAAGTAAAAAGCTTATTTTCCAAGTTCCACGGATCTTCGGTTACTGACGATTTAATGAGTCAGGAAATTGGATTGGGTGGACAAAACCGCGACGTGGTTGTCTTCTTCAGTGACATACGGGGTTTCACTGCTTTTTCGGAGAACAGATCTCCTGAAGAAGTGGTGGAAATGTTAAATGAATATTTCGGGGTAATGGTTTCCATCATCAATAAAAATTCCGGAGTCGTTGATAAGTTTATCGGAGATGCCATCATGGCGGTTTGGGGTGCACCTAAAGGTTCCGATCACGACGCCCATTTAGCTTTGAAAGCGTGTATGGAAATGCGAAAAGGTCTTAACGACTTAAATGCAAAACGAATAGCCCGTGGGCAAGATCCAATCATGATCGGAATGGGATTACATGCCGGAAAAGCAATTTCAGGAACCATCGGATCAGACGAGCGTATGGAGTATACGGTCATTGGAAATACAGTGAATACAAGTTCCCGAATTGAAGCCGCAACAAAAGCTTTTGGTACTGACTTATTAATTAGTGATGATGTTATGAACCTTGTTGGTGACGCATTCAAAGTTGATTATGCTGGCGCAGCCGAAGTTAAAGGCCGGTCAGAAGCATTAAAGATGTTCAAGGTTCGTGGTTACAAAGCTGAAAACGGCGAATACATCGAAGTATCAACTCCTTATTCAGATTATAAAGCTGAAAAAGTGGATAAGATCAAAGTCGCCTAAATTTTTTGAATGCCCTGTCAACGGTTTGAACAGGGCGTACTCCTTAATCCGTCACCTCGATATTTACTTACCCAAATTATTCCCGGCTTCAAATATGTTGGTTCTAATCGAGACATTCGCTGGCCTTTAACTTGAATAGGTTCCACGTGAGTCTTTTCTTGGCCAACTTTCTATTTGGAGATCTTCATGAAACTGCATGCTTTGGGCGCTTTGTTTATTTTGGTCGGAGCACTTTTACTTAGTTATTCTGTTCAAGCAATGCCACCCGCGCAGATGTTTCCGATTACGGACTATCCTATGATAACAGAACTTGCTTCCCCAAGCCCAGTTCATAAAAAAATTGCTACTCTGATTCTAAATTATAACAAAAGATTTCTTAACGCTCAGAATGTGTTGATGGCTAAGCCCCTTGATCAAAGTGATGCGGCTTCTAAAGCTTTCACTGCGCTTCAAGAGCAAACGATCACTGAACTTCGCGCTTTAAATACCTACCAACCGCTTTTCACCGTTACTAATAATGATAACTTGAAAATTGATTTGTTCGCTATTCAAGATGAAAACAAAGAGCTTGTCGCGATTGGTTTAGAAAAAGTTTATTTTTCGGGGGAACTTTCCCGCTCTACATTAAGAATTCGCCCGGTCTCTTCCCTAGTTGGTGGACAAACTATTCAAGACGCGTTTGATTTTTCAGCTTTCGTCATGGACACCCCAGTGATGCTGGATCCTAAAACGGGCGGCGTATTTGTGATGAAGTATGCCACAAACGTTTCTTTAGCTAGTAAGCCAGCACTTAAGGATCGCAAGTGGGCTGATCTTAAGTGGGAACTTAAGAATGTGAATGGCGTATGGAATGTAGAAACTAATCGCCGCGCAATTAAAGCCGTTATCGTCGGTGGCGGCGTTCTGGGCGGCATCAAACTAAAAGAAATCAAATATAAAAACTAATTTTAACCTTTTAAGTACTTGCAAACCTTTATCCCTCAGAATCTAATTTAGTTCAGAGGGGGCTTTTCCAAAGTGGAGAAGCTTGGTGTTCTCATGACGAGAAAAGCGAAAGGATTCGCGACCCGTGCCTTTGCAGCCCGGGTTGGAATTCTTGTATTACTGGTCGGACTGATATCTTTTGCTTCCCTTTCTTGGGGGGCTGATTCAATTCGCAGTCCGCAAAGCAAAGCCGAGTACTGCGCACTGGTAAAACAAAAAAGAACATTTCTTCACCTATTAAATTCAACGGAAAGCCGGTTGGATTTTAAAAATCCCGGTGGTTTTTTTAATACTGGTCTTTGCTGGTGGCATTCCAGATTACAACGATCCAGTTTGTACCTAAGCATTTACCAACCCCACAGAGTTAAACCAAACGAAGCGCAAATATTTGCAATCCTTGATGCTCTTTATAACCAACGAGCGATTATTGCGATTCCGGGCTACGCAAACTTTCGTGATTTCTCGAGCTCCAATCACAGTACGATTGTTAAATATTTATCGACTTCACAAATTCTTGATTCTATTCAGGGTGAATGGGTTGCCGGGCTGATTGGTCACTCACAAGTAGGCGCTGGGAAATTACAAAAGTTGATTGAAGGCCTCTATCAAGATTCAGTTAAAAACGGAAACGCCATCTATCAAATGCTACAAATGCCTGGTGTGGTCGCCCACGCATGGTTAGTTCTGAATGTTACTAAACAAGGGGGCAATTATACCCTCACGTATGTTGATAGTAATTATCCTTTAGAAACCAAGCAGTACACATATCGCGTCGGAGAAACGACATTTATTTATAATTCCGGGACAAACTTTGTACCCTACACCAAAGAATCATCAAAGATGAACCGCGTCTGGGAACTTGCTCAGAGATTTTGCCAGTAATTTATGCCATAACCTCCCCGAGGGTTTGGCTTCCATGGGAAATGTTTTTTACCTGACAAATTTAACGGTTTTGGAGCCTCCAAATTTCATCACTCAAGATGAATCCTTTGCATGGTTGGTTAAGGCCTATAGTTTCCATGATCACTCGCCAGAACGGGTTCAAAAACTTTTAGGACGGGTTGCCTGCCCGTCTTCCCAAGTTGCAACCCGCGGCCATTACTTAAATGATTTTTCTGTAGACCCAACTGAAACTGAAATTTTTCATTTAAAAAAGGGTTTCGCTACTGGGAAACTCCAGTCGCGAATGGATTTTTTTTCAAAATCAATGTCGAAACTATTTTGCGACGTTTATAAAGAAAGACCGCAACCTGACGAGTTAATTCACGTCACGTGCACGGGTTACGTTTCTCCCAGCCCTCCACAAGTAGCCTTCGCGGCTTCACCGAAAGATACCGTGATTACCCATTGTTATCACATGGGTTGTTATGCGCACGTTCCTGCCTTACGGATTGGAATCGGCTTATTAGAAAATAAATCAAAAGATACAAAGTGCGACATCTTCCATACGGAATTATGTTCGCTCCATTTTCAACCGGAAAATATGACGGCGGAACAATTGGTGATCCAATCTTTATTTGCCGATGGAACGGTTCTTTACCAAATTGGAAAAGAACCAACTGCTGCTCCCCATTTTGAAGTCATTGCCGTTTCAGAAAAAATAATTCCTGAAACAAGCGAGCATATGGCTTGGAGCGTGGGTGAACAGGGCTTTTCGATGACTTTATCAAAAGATGTACCTGCTGCCGTAACTGACTTTCTAAAAAAAGAATTGTCCTTTTGGATTGGCGACACAAATTTATTTCGCGATGCTCTTTGGGCAATCCATCCGGGTGGTCCAAAAATTTTAGATGGAATCAAAAGTGCGTTTGAGTTTACTGAATCGCAAGTTAGGCACAGCCGTCAGGTTCTTTTGGAACGCGGGAATATGTCTTCTGCAACTGT
>JAZKJI010000219.1:0-22285 GCA_040384405.1 Bdellovibrionota bacterium | reverse complement strand
AGTCTGGACCGTGTCTCAGTTCCAGTGTGGCTGATCATCCTCTCAGACCAGCTAGGGATCGTAGCCTTGGTGAGCCATTACCTCACCAACTAGCTAATCCCGCATGGGCTCATCTCAAAGCGAAAAACCTTTAACCTCTTGATCCGCAGATCACGTGGTCTTATTCGGTATTAGCCTTCCTTTCGGAAGGTTATCCCCAACTTTGAGGCAGATTACCCATGTATTACTCACCCGTGCGCCACTAGATATTGCTATCTCGTTCGACTTGCATGTATTAGGCACGCCGCCAGCGTTTGTTCTGAGCCAGAATCAAACTCTCCAGTTAAAAAACTGTATAATTTGAAACTTAACTTTCAAAAATTCTATAAATTCATTAAACCCAAATCTATATAATCTAGCTATTCAGTTTTCAAAGAACGATTTTGTTTGTGCGAGTCGGTAAAACTACTGCCTCTGCACTTTTCCGTCAACAATCTTTTTATTATTCTTCGCGGATTATTTGCCGCGTTGAATTTTTTATTAAAAGTCGATGTTACTTGGTGGAGGTAACAGGGATCGAACCTGCGACCTTCTGAATGCAAATCAGACGCTCTCCCAACTGAGCTATACCCCCGAGTAAGTCGCCTAATTTGTATTATGATCGACGAGTCGTCAATAGCTTTTTTTGAGCAAAAAGATGGATCTTTTGAGCGGAAATTTTTAGGTAAAAAGGTGCAGGAGTTTTAAATACTTACGCGCAAGCTTTAAGTGCTGTCGCCGTAAGTCCAAGGTACCAGCGGCGTTCCGCGGGAAGGCTGATGCCTACCGATTCCGCCCCAAGCAGAACCGCAAAGTAAACTTTCTTCAGAATTTCTAGTTCACTGGAGAAGGTTTCTACGTTCAAATTTTCTTCAATAGCAGATGTGATGCTAATTAGGTCAGGTGTCGTCACAACTTTTGGTAAACGAGACATATCAAGCCCTACGATTGGTGTAGGTTTAAATCCGATTAGATTTTCAGTGATAAGAACTTTCGCAGATGATTTGAAATTTAACTGTAAGAATGATTTTCCTTCTGCATCTTTTCTAGAGAGAACTTCTGTTAGTTGGGACTCGTCGAATTTGAAAGTTTTCTTATCTAGCTTCTGAGTGATCTTGAAAACACCTTGAGAGTGTTCGAATTCATATTTCCCTTTTGTCTCTAGGTACTGAATTACCTGAGAGGCGTAGGAAACAGGCTCATTGGTGTTTTTAGATTTCATGTTACTCACAGAAGCCTCACTTGTTATAAAACCTATCGTCGAAGCCTTGAAAGAACTTAACGACCAGGAAAATTAGCTGAGTTCTTAGGGTAAGTTAGGTCGAAAATGTCTCAAAAACGCACTTAAATGCGAGATTGTTGACGGACTGTTTTACACAAACAGTAAACCTTGGACCTTGATGTCTTTTTTTGAGATTGTATCTCCATGATCATTACACGCTGGCAAGCCCCTACATTTCCATCTATCGACCAAGCTAAAATCATTTTCGAGAATGAAGGCTTAGAACCTAAGCTTGAAAGTTACGAAGCTAACACCAAAATTCGCGAGCAGAAAAATCCTTTTGGAGAGTCTCGATGGATTTTGAGTGGGGAAATGCTTTATAACATTGGTGGAAATCAGTTCGTACTTCGCCAGGGAGATCGCTTGGAAATTCCAGCAAATACTAAGCACTCTTTTGGGGTTTTCGGGACCGTGCCTTGTACGACGGTTTCTGGATATCGAATTCCTTAGCGAGTCTTCGCTTGTGAAATTAGTCACAGGTGTTAGTTTTAAATTAGCCTTCTTACTTCGATCGATTAAAGTACGAATTTGAATCAAAGTTCCCAGTTAACTATATGTTTGCTTCGCCCTCTGGCTTTGATGGCCTTCCCTTAATCCACTGCATGTACTCGTCTAATTTTTTCTCAGCTCCCATTGAGGATGTTTCGTAGAAGCTTGTCTCTTTAAGTGCTTCTGGAAGATATCTTTGGGGAGTCCAGTGCTTTGGAGAGTCGTGGGGGTATTTATATCCGACTCCATATCCTAGCGATTTTGACATTGCGGTTTTTGATGAGCGTAAATGAAGAGGTACTGGCAAGTCCCCTTCTTTTTGTGCTACTTCCATTGCTTTGTTGATAGCCATGTAAGAGGCGTTGGATTTGAAAGTTTGAGATAGAAAAACTGTTAATTGTGCTAAGGGAATTCGACATTCTGGCATTCCTAAAATTTCACACGCTTGATGCGCGGCTACTGCCAGGGGTAATGCGCGGGGATCTGCATTTCCTATGTCTTCTGATGCTAAAATAATTAATCTTCTAGAGATAAAAGTTGGGTCCTCGCCCCCGAGTAACATTCTTGCCAGGTAGTAAATGGCCGCGTCCGTATCACTTCCTCTGACGCTTTTTATGAACGCCGAAATGATGTCATAGTGGTACTCGGAGTTCTTATCATAAGAAACTCTCTGACTGGACAAGAGGTCGAAGATTTCTTCTTTCAGTAAAGCCTTTGGCGCAGTTTCTGTTTTATCTGGATCGCTGGTTTTAAAATGCTGTAATAAAATTTCTAGAGAATTTAATAAGCGTCGGCCGTCTCCGTCTGCCAATTGGTAGATTAATTCTTCCGAGTCTTCATCTATTACATTTCTTACTGGGATATGCTCATGGGCAAATGCTTTTTTTAATATCAGTGCTAGCTCGTCCCGCTCTAAACGGTGGAGAACGAGTACTCGGGCGCGACTGAGTAGTGCTCGGTTTAATTCGTAACTTGGGTTTTCTGTTGTAGCCCCAATTAGGATAAGGTCGCCTGCTTCTAGGTAGGGTAAAAGTACGTCTTGCTGGGATTTGTTGAAGCGATGAATTTCGTCGACGAATAATACTGTTCGTTCGGAGAATTCGATTCTGCGGCGTCGGCCTTCTTCGCCAGATTCCCTGAGGGATTTTACTCCGGAATCGACGGCGTTTAGATTTAAGTAATGGGCGCCAACTTCTTGCGCCATTAGTCTTGCTAATGTTGTTTTACCGGTGCCCGGAGGACCCCAAAAAATTAAACTAGGTAGCGCTTTTCTTTGCAGCATTTGCCGCAGACTTCCGTTAGGACCTAATAAATGTTTTTGACCCACCACTTCGGAAAGTTGGCGTGGCCGAAGTTGTTCGGCTAAGGGCGCTAGATGTTCAGAGTTTGAAGCGAAAAGGTCATTCACCCGCCCACTTTAAAACTAAATTAGTGGGCTTTTCAATGGGGAATTATAATTCGTCGGAAGTAGCGGTAATGCGAACAATAATTGGTTCGCTTGCGGTTATGGGCGTCGTGCTGCCATCAGCTCCAAAAGCAACACCAGTTACTACGATTTGACCTCGCATTAATCCTGTTGCGGTGGCAGCTATGCCACCAGCTTTAAATCCACAAGCAGAACTCGTATCAACTGAAGTGTGAGGCTCCATTAAGCCGTCGTTCCAGACACTTCCGAAGGTCGCAGTAAGCTCATCGTTTGACATATTAATATTTTTTTCGCCCCCGATTTGCGATCCTCGTAATTTAATCTTTATACTACTTACTAACAGTTGGCCTTCGCCTTCCCAAATTAAGCTAACTTGGCGTATGTGAAAATATTGCTTATCTATATCATTTTCTGCGCCGCCAGACTCACAACTTGAGCCCGGTGCATTTATTAAAAACGTCTGATTGTAAGGGACGTATATACTTAAATCCGTATTTTTCACGTTTTCAATGAGACCACAAGAGGCATTTAAAAAGGCCCAAACAGCAATTGCCAAAATTAGCGCGGCCTTCGGCCACTTATTTATCTTACTTAAATTCGAAAATGAAAATTTACTTCTAAATAAATTTTTCACGCTATAGGTCCTTCGAAATTGTTGCCATTGTTGAAGCGTCTCCGCCCGAAATAATTCGAGGGGTAACGAAAATTAACAGCTCATTCTTTGTGCGACTTGTGATCTTACTTTTAAAGAGATAACCGATGACCGGAATATCTTTTAATACCGGCACTCCACGTATACCGTCAGTCTCATCTGTTTGATAGATTCCGCCTAATACTGCCGTTTGCCCGTTTTTAACTAGGACTTCAGTTTGTGCAGTACGGGAGTCTTTTAATACAGTCCCGTTCTCTTGAGGCGGCTGAGGAATATCCCTCTGAACACTTATCTGCATATTAATTGAATTATCAGCAGTAACCAGTGGAGTAACTTCTAAAGAAATTTTTGATTCAACTCCGCTAATCGTATCCAAACTTCCTGCATTTTGTTGGAGTGTCACAGTTCTCTGCGGGATCTGGTGAATAGATGAAATTGAGGCTTTTTTGCCTGCCAAAGTAACTAGCTTAGGAGACGACAAAATCTTAATTTTATCATCAACTTCAAAAAGTGAAAGGGATGCATTCAAATCTCCCAAAATATCAAGTGCCCCAACATTCAAATTGAAATTCATATAACCATTTGTGGCACTGCCGACTTTGACCGAAGGAGATGCGAAGATAGGTCCGTTGATGCTTCGACCAATGATTGCAGATCCACCATCAAGTCCCCAGTTAACACCAACACTCCGAATGAAAGCCTCACCTGCTTCAACGATTTTTCCTTCAATTAAAACTTGCGGCGGAGGCGTGTCGAAATTGGAAACAATTCTTGATACGCGATCCAAATCATCTTTCGTTGCCGTTACTATAATAGAGTTTGAAGTAGAATCCGAAACGACTTGAACAGTTGGCTTGATTGTAGCCGGTGGTGGAGAACCGGGCGTGCCAGCAGGAGTTGGCGCTACCGATGCCGCTACAGGAGAGTTCATTAACGAACTAATTGTTTTCGCCAATTGTTCAGCGTTGGAGTAACTTAAGCGAAAAACACGGATAGTTGTCGGTTCTAGTTGGCGACGACCAATTTGCAAAGCAAGTAGGCTTGACTCTTCACTTTGAAGTTCAGATAACGGCGCGATTCTTAAAATATTTCCTTGGCGAAGATAACCCAAGTTTTTCGCTCTCATAATTACTACCAAAGCTTGGTCCCAAGGCACTTGACGAAGTTTCAATCCAATTTTTCCACCGACCGCTTCTGACACGATCATGTTAATTCCACTCTCTTCGGATAAAAATCGGAGAGCGTCGCGAACTTCCATTTCATTTGTTTCAATTGAAATGCGTCGGCCATAAAATTCTTGTGTAGTGCTGAGAAATTCAGCCAATGTTTTGTTTGGTAAGATTACATCTGGGGCAGCAGTGTTTGTCGCACCAGTTGAAGTTGCGCCTGAAGTACCACCGGATGATTCATTTGACCCCGACAAACCGGGTGTCCCCGACATTCCCAGTCGACCTTCCCCTGCGGCAACCGAAGCAGAGCCACCGGGCGCAACATCATTAGCGGTAATTAATAACGTATTTGCCTCTTGGGAAATAAATGGCTCTTGAGCGCCATTCCTTAACTGAATGACGATTCGAGCAGAGTTTGAACCTCGATCATGATAAGCATTTACTTTTCCAATCGCACCCACGAAATCCCTTGTATCCAAAGGACGCTCTAAGCGAGATGGAAGTTTTGCATTTGGAATTTCTACTACCAGTTGGTTCAGATCTTTGTTCACTCTGGTTGTGTATGTAACGGGAACGTTCGATTCGACAATAACAGTTCCGCCGGTATCATTACGTTTATATTTTAAGCCAGTAATTGTTGCTGGTTTACTGTCAATTTCTGTAGTTGCGATTTCTGGGGTCGGAGCGGGAGTATCCGCAGGCAACTCGGCAACAACGGGCTCGTCAGGAATTGCTGGTGTGGTCGCCATTGGATCTGCCACCGCATTGGGTTCTTCCGTTGGAGGTGCCGGTGGCGTTGTTTCAGTTAATTGTGGTTCAGCGTTTGTTACGGTTTCGTCAATTGCAAGATCACTATCGTTAGTCGCGGGAGAACCGTCAGAAAATTCTGCGAATTCGTCCGCTTCACCGGCTGGCTCATCTGCTGGTGCGACTGGTTCATTCGCGGCAACTGCTTCTTGTTCGGTCAATTCCGCAGAAGATTCTGCTTCTGGATCCGATGATTCAGCATCGGCCTCTGCCAAAGCTTCGGGATCATCAGCGCTTGCTGTTTCAGAATCTAGACTGAGTTCGCTTTCATCTGACTCGGTATCCGTGGATGTACATCCAACAAAATATCCAGTCCCCACTATATATGTGGTGCTGATTAGTAAAACGAGACAATACTTTTTGAATCTATCCATGATGCGTCTCCTGAATCCTTCAGAAGTTATTTTCGTATTGAAATCACCTTCGGAACTTTTATTTCATCTCCATCATCGTTCGTAAAGGTTTCAAGAACAAGAATAGATCCTTCCCTTATGTCTGTAACAATACCTTGGTTGGGGCCAAGTTTAGAATTTTTGGTAATTGTGAACACAGCTAGACTCTCTCCGTCCCTAATCATGGCCTTCGGATGATTCGTGTCCCACAAAATCCCAAGTATCTGAACTTTCTCTAAATTGACTCTTTGAAGCGGGTCCCGAACTTCTGTGGGCAAATTTTTTCTTAAATCTCTGGATTCCGCACGCACACCTTTTGGAACCTTAAACGGATCCCGCCCTGTCGTGGGATCATATATAAACTGCAAATTGTTTTGGAAGGTGTCAGCTTGCCCGTTCATTGGCTGAGTTGGTGGCGGTAAGTTTGGAGCAGAGCTTGATGGAGATTGTGGATTCGCCGGCGGTATTTGCTGCTGACCCGACTGAGAAGGCGTGGATGGCATCGCCTGCCTCTGCGGATTCGCAGCTCCACCTTGCGGATTTGCATTATTAATAGGGCGCTGAACGGGAGCCACATTCGTAGGATTTTGCGCTCCACTTGGAGGCGGTATAGGCTGAGAAGTATCAAAGCCCGCAGGTAACGAACCATCAGAGGGTGGGCTTTGCGCGTTTGCCAATGTTAAAAATAAACTGATGAGTAATGTAATTACCATCATTGCCCTCCGGCAGGGGCACTTGCCGTACCTGGTTTATCAGTGGCAGGTTTTTCTTCGATGAACATTTCGTAACCTATCACCTGCGTTCGCATTGACAGTCGACCCGGAACCGGAGGATTTACGGGCTCCATACTAAGATTGCGAACACTCATAACTTTTTCGCTTTTCGAAATCAAATCTACAAATTGAGCCAGTTGAAAGTAACTTCCCTCAACTATTAACAATGCTGGAATCTCTGTTACGATCTGAATCATTTTTTCATCAGTAGGCTCGAAACTCTTAATGTTAACTCTTGCCGCTTTTGCAAATTGATCCAGCTGCCGCTTTAGTTCGGTCGACGTTAAATCAGACGGTAATCGCTGACTGACTTCTTGATATTGTTTTCCCAACAGTCCAACCATGTCGCGCATTTCTTTTTCTTTGGCCAAATTGTCGTCAGTGGTTTTCTTATCCGATTGCTCTTTTTGAAAAGATTGTTCCAACGCTATAATCTGCGCATCGAGGGCATTACCAGAATCAAATACGCTGTAATACCAGAAGGCACCAAGTACCAATGCAATCAACAAAACTTGCATGTAAGATAATAAGGCTATCCGTTGAAGCATATTGCTCATCGGGATACCAACTTTCCTTCAATCAGGAACTCTTTTACAGTAGTTGCATCAAGTGCTTTATCAGCAGTTCTTCTATTAATGACATTTTCAAGCAAAGCACTTTTCTGAAGACGCTCTGTAAAATCCGAGACTTCAGCATCTGCTAATGAATATCCCGAAATCATCAGTTTTTTGACAACTCGTAATGATTCCAACGATGCTTTCGGATTTGCAGATGCCGGATTTTCCGCGCTATCAATTGAGACCTTTTGAAGCCAGGTTTTTTCCGGAATAATTTGCTGAAGTAAATCTAAAACCATTATGTCACGAACACGGGCTTGTGAAATCGACTCCAAAAACTCGATCTGTTTGACGATCTGATCCCGATCGGACTCGAACTTTTTAATTTCATTAACCGAGGCCGCATTCTTTCCGTTGTATGCTGCCAGTTCCGCGATATCAATCGTCAGCTGTGCAACCCTAGCCTTCTTTGGTGGGACCGTTTGCTGTTCGACAATGTACAAACACAGCGGCAAGAAAGCGATAATAAAGATATTTACCAGCGCTTGTCTTTGAAGGACCTTTTGATCAAATCCACTGACTTCGCCATCCCCGCCAATGTCGAGAGAATCGCGGGTGGTTGCGCCTAATCCTTGTGCCGATAGTAAGTTTACTCTAATCATCGGTCACCTATTTGGCGCAGGCCCAGTCCAAGTGCCACACTCATTAGAGGCAATACTTGTTGCATATATTCATCAGGAAATTTTTTAGAATTTATTTTTAACTTTTGAGTTGGATTCATTGGCTCGAATGGCAATTGAGTTACACGGGAAATTGTATCAATTAAGCCTACGGTTGCCGAACTTCCACCCGTAAAGAAACATCTTTGGATTTGTACGCCTTGAGACGTGATATTTACGAAATCCAATGAATTTCTGATCTCTTCTGCCAATGATTCGTTCGTCGATGCAATGATGGAATGAATTTCTTCCGGAACTTCTTGGGATCTGACAGCATTTAGTTTAAAAGATTCAGCTTCATTGATTGATACGCCTAAGCCTTTTGAAATCTCGTGGCTAAAATTGGCGCCGCCGACTGGGATATCCCGGCTAAATATCACTTCACCGTCGAAAACAACGACAAAATTCGTAACCGTTGCACCGAAGTTTAAGATTCCAATCGCGGTATTAGGAAAAACACCGTAATTGAACTCGAAAATATTTGCCAATGCGAAACCAGATACATCAACGATTGAGGTCTTCAAATTTGCTGCATCAATTGCTTCAATGTAGGAAGCGATCAAATCGTTTTGCGCGCCGACCAACAAAATATCCATGGTCTCTGGACCCTGCTTGAAATTTAACAAATGGTAATCAAGTGCAACAGTTGAAATATCAAATGGAATGTATTGTTCTGCCTCGAACCGAACTTGATCTTTAATCAAATTTTTATCCATTCGCGGAATCGTTACCCGCTTCACGATTACCGCGGTTCCCCAAAGTCCTAAGCTAATATTCTTACGTTTGGTTTTTAATTGCTGAACGGCACCGCGAAGGACAGCTGCAAGACTATTTGGATCTTGAACTTCGCCAGTTCCAACGGATCCACCTGGCGTTGGTACTATACCAAAGGATTGAAGCGTCGCTGAATTCTTAGACACATCCAGTTCAGCGAACTTGATTGAGCTAGATCCAATGTCAATTCCTAGAATCTTCTTTGAGCTGAAAAACATATGTTGTTGCGACTCCCCAAGGTTAAATTATCAATTTGTCAGAGGGAAGTGTCAAACTTATGGCTATTGGAGGCCTGGAAGAAAAAGAGAAAAGTAGCTAGAAGCTAGACTTTCAGCGAATAGAACGTAGCAAACACTACCTAAGGCGAGATATGGGCCGAACGGAATTGCCGTCTGCATGTCTTTTCGCCGGATGAGCATAATCGCAATTCCAACCATACTTCCAACAAAAGCGGAGGATGTAATAACAAAAGGGACTGCTTTCCAACCAAGGACCGCACCAATCCAACCCAGCAATTTAATATCGCCACCACCTAAGCCTTCGCGTTTGGTGAGAAGGAAATATAAATAGGCAATTAACCAGAGGAAGCCTCCGCCGATCAAAATACCAATCACAGCTTCCCAGAAACTGCGCTCGGGATTTATAGCTGCCCCGGCAAGTCCGATGACAATTCCGCTTAAGCTAAAAATGTCTGGGATAATCATAAATTCCAGGTCAATGAAGGTACAAATCACAAGGCCAAAAACAAAAATCAAATATTCTAAGGTAATCCAGCTCCATCCGTGTCGAGCAAACACTAACGCAAACAACACTCCCATTAATGTTTCCACGAGTGGATATCTGGCGGAAATAGCTATCCCGCAGTTCGCACATTTTCCTCTCAAAAAGACCCATGAAAATACAGGAATATTGTGATACCAAGCGATAGGTTTTTTGCATCCAATACATGCCGAGCGGGGCTTTATGACCGATAGGTCGCGAGGAATGCGGTAGATGCAAACATTGGCAAAACTTCCGAAGATAAAACCTAATAGAAAAAAAATAATTATCGCAGGCTCGATGATCATTTATACGATGTCTTTTCGGCGGAATACCACAATCGCGAATAGTATGTAAACGACCGCCCAAGAAACCATATGCAAAACCATAATGGATACTTCTTGTACGGAGAATTCATGGCTTAAAAAATAAAAACTTTTCCAGTTAAATTTATAAAAATTAGGGGTAATCCAGTCTGCAAAATTTGCCAGCTGAATAAAGTTTTTATCCCGACTTTTTTCGGCGAAAAACTTTACATCCTCAAGCCAATGTCCGAAAAGATATAATGCCGTACCGAATCCCAAAGTAATAAGCGGCCTAACAAGAACTGAAAAAGCCATTACCACACTCAATATCACTAAGCTCTTCAGGTAAATAGAAAGGCCGCAAATTATTAAATATCCCACATCAACTTTTGAAAGTAAAAATCCGGTGAATACCAATGAAGGAATTAAAAATAAAAATAGTAAACTTGCAATCCCCAGCCACTTCCCAAGAAAAAATTCGGCCCGCCCAAGTGGACGAATCAACACCATCAAACAAGTTTGCCGGTCGATTTCTTTACTAAGTAAATAACTTCCGGCAAAGATCGCTAGACCGCAAAGAGAAATTTCCAATGACAGCAGTCCTAAATCGCCCAAAACTTTATCGCGTTCGGCAAATGTCATTTCCCCTAAAACCAAGCTGATGCTGAAAAGAAAAATACACAGAAAACAAATCACCCAGAAAAATTTATCCCGGATCCACTCTCTTAACGTTGTCTGCGAAATTGCCCAAAGTTGGCGGAGTTTTAAAATCATAAACCCGCCTTGAAGTTTTTGAATGCTTTTTCCAAGCTTTCAAATTGGGCCATGAATCGAGTTAGACTTTCATTAAAAATAATTTTTCCCTGATGAACGACGACCAATTCATCGCATAACTGTTCCATGTCCTCTAATAAATGGCTCGAGAAAAAGATTCCAACTTGTTTTGATTTTAAGTCGCGTAAGATTTCCTTAACGATAAGCCTTCCATCCGGATCAAGTCCTGACATTGGTTCATCAAGGATTAACAAATGCGGTTCGTGAAGTAGCGCTTGGGCCAGCCCCATTCTTTGCAACATTCCCTTAGAAAAAGATCGCAAACGTTTATCAGTTGCATGGGTAAGATCTACTTGCTTTAAAACTGCGGCTGCCCTGTCATTAAAGTGCGCTTTTCCACCGCTTAGCTCCCAGTGAAATTTTAGATATTCTTTGGCAGTTAGGAATTCGTAAAAATACGGGCGCTCGGTCAGGTAACCGATTTTCATTTTGGTTTTTTCATTTAACGGTTCGCCGAAGAAAAGTGCCTCGCCCTCATCGGGGAAAATAAATTGCAGAATACATTTTAAGGTGGTCGTTTTTCCAGAGCCGTTGTTTCCAACAAACCCGCAGGTCTGACTTTCGTGAACTTGGAAGCTAACTCCTTTTAAAACTTGTTTGGGTTTTTCCCAAAAATTTTCTTTAAAGGACTTTGTTAAATCCGCAACTTTTATGGCAGAGCTCATCGGACCTCAATAGCTGTATAATTTATTTAGTGGGCTTACTCCGATATCGTGACTAAAAAATTTATTGAGTGCAACTGCAAATGCTTCGGCCGTATCACTCTCGGTGATGCAAGGAATAGAGTAATCCGTACAAGCCCGTCTAATATCGAAACTTGCTTCTATCGACTGTCGGCCTTTGGTCGTGTTAATTACGAAACAAATACTGCCTGAACGAATTCGGTCAACGCAATGGGGACGGCCCTCGTGAACTTTTCTTAACGATAAGCAAGGCAATCCTTCATCTTGAAGATATTGAGCAGTACCGGTTGTGGCTGATAACTCAAACCCCATCTTGTGGAGTTCTTTAACAAAAGGTAACAATACGGTTTTATCTTTTTCTCGAAGTGATAGGAAAACTTCCCCACGAGCCGGCAACTGGATTTGGGAAGAAATGAAAGCTTTTAATAAAGCCTCGCCGTAATCCCGGCCGCGTCCCATGGTTTCGCCCGTTGATTTCATCTCTGGGCCAAGTATCGCGTCTGATTCCGGAAATTTCTTGAACGGAAATACAACGCCCTTAACGCTAACACAATCCAAGTTTCTCCAATGAAGTGGGGCCAAATTTAAATCTGCTTTTTTACGACCTAACATGGCTTCGACCGCAAGATCTACGAGTGGAATACCTGATGCTTTTACAATGAATGGAACCGTTCTTGAACTTCGCGGATTCGCCTCTAGAACAAAAATCTTATCGTCTTTAATTGCCAACTGTAAATTAAGGTGGCCGATAATTCCGATTCGATCAGCTAAACGGCAACACATGTCTTCAATCATGCGCTCGGTTTCAGGCTTTAACCTTTGAGGAGGTAAAACACCCATGCTATCGCCAGAGTGAACCCCGGCAGCCTCGATATGTTCGATAATTCCGCCGACGATAATCCAATCAGGTCCCCGCACTAAATCCACATCACATTCTAATGCGCCATCTAGAAACTGATCCATCATACAAGGATGGGAAGGACTGATAAAATCTTTGTGTCTTTGAAAGTAGGAAGTTAGTTCTTCTCTTGAATCGATGACTTCCATTCGGCGGCCGCCCAGTACATAACTTGGCCGGCAAATCATCGGATATCCGATTTTTTGATCTGCTTTTAAAGCATCATCAATTCCGCCTGACATAACTGATATCGGAATATCTAACTTTAAATCGCGGCACACTTGCGCAAACCGCCCCCGGTCTTCGGCTAAATCAATAGTTTCTAATGATGATCCCAGCAAAGGAACATTATGTTTCACCAAACCTTGCGCGATATTAATGGGAGTTTGTCCACCTAACTGCGCAACGAATCCTCGTGGCTTTACCCAGCGGCAAACTTCGAAAACGTGTTCACTTGTCAGTGGTTCAAAGAACAACACATTCGCCGTATCGTAATCAGTAGAAACAGTTTCAGGATTTGAGTTTACCATCACAACCGGCACGCCAGCTTTCCGAAAAGCTTTCACACCCCTTACGCAACTGTAATCAAATTCTATCCCCTGCCCGATACGGTTGGGTCCACTTCCAATAACCATTACGGGATTTACCGGAAGTTTAATGTCCTGTTGGTACTGAGACCAATAGGTCGAATAAAAATAAGGGGTTTCGGATTTAAATTCACCTGCACAAGTATCGACTTGGAAAAATACAGGCGTTACTTTATTAGATTCGCGCAATGCTAAAATTTCTTCCGTCCGCTTTCCTAAAAGCTTTGCGATTCGAGCGTCGGTAAAACCCTTTTTCTTTGCTTGTCTTAAAGCATTCGCCGGATCTGCTGCGAACAAAGTTTTAATTTGTTTTTCAAACTGAACAATTTCTGAAATCTGTTCCAAAAACCAAGGATCGATTTGCGTCAAATCTTGAATCTCGGGAATAGTTTTGCCATCGCGAAAAGCTTGGAACAGATGATAAATGCGTTTTGAATTTGGATAAGACAAGTGATCAATCGTCATAATCACTTCAGGAATTGCCTGAGCATCACCTTCCATGGAAGCCAAAGCTTTCATTAGAGACTCTTGAAGCGTTCGCCCAATTCCCATTACTTCGCCGACACTCTTCATTTGCGTCGTCAAATAATCGCGGGTGTGAAATTTTTCAAAAGCAAATCGCGGTATCTTGGTAACAACGTAATCAAGAGCAGGTTCGTAACAAGACGGAGTCGACTTTGTAATATCATTTAAAATTTCATCCAAATGATAACCAACGGCTAAAAGTGCCGCAAGTTTTGCGATTGGAAAACCCGTCGCTTTACTCGCTAACGCCGAAGACCTGCTCACTCGCGGGTTCATCTCGATCACGACTCTTTCCTGAGTTGTAGGATGAACGGCAAATTGAATGTTCGCGCCGCCCGTTTGGACGCCAACTTCGTGGATGATTTTTTGAGCCTCATCCCGCATCGCCTGATATTCTTGATCGGTTAGTGTCTGTTGAGGAGCAACCGTAATACTATCGCCGGTGTGTACACCGCACGGATCTAAATTTTCAATAGAGCAAATGACAACGAAAGTTCCTTTCGCGTCTTGCATAACTTCAAGTTCATATTCTTTCCAACCAAGAATACTTTCTTCGACCAACACTTCTGAAGTCGGGCTTTCATTTAATGCCTGCGCCAACATCGTTCGGTAATCTTCCGGCGAAAACGCAATTCCGCCCCCACCGCCGCCTAAAGTATAATTTGGACGTAAGATTAATGGATAACCCAGTTCGTCTGCCGCCGTTAAACCATGTTCGAAAGTTCGAACCATATAACTTTTTGGATATTTTGCGCCAACCTTATCCAGAACTTCCCGGAAAAGCTCGCGGTCTTCTGCAGTTTTGATTACCTGCGGGGATGCTGCTAATAACTCGCAATTATATTTTTCTAAAACTCCGAGGCGGTGCAAATCTAAAGCAAGGTTAAGCGCGGTCTGCCCACCTAAAGTTGGAATGATCGCATCGGGACGTTCTTTCGCAATTACCTTTTCCACAAAATCGGGGCGCAAAGGTTCGATGTAAACTTTATGGGCCATCTCTGGATCTGTCATGATTGTCGCAGGATTAGAATTAATCAGGACAACTTCGTATCCTTCTTCCATCAATGCTTTACAGGCCTGAGTTCCCGAATAATCGAATTCGGCAGCTTGACCGATAACAATGGGGCCACTTCCTAGAATCAAAATCTTTTTTATGTCCTGTCGGCGTGGCATGAATACTCCTAAAAATGCAACTTAGGTTCATTCGAGTAAATAAATTCCGGCTGTACGTGCGGATATTTTTCAGATTTATATTTCATTCGAAGTAAGCGAAACATCAGTTCTTCCGGATTCAAATCTGCATCTTTTTGATGCGCTTTAATTTCCGAAAGAATATACTTTCGCGCTTCCGAGGGGTGAAAACAAAATCCTTTTGAAAAAACAAAATCTTCACCGTGAGGCAAAAGCCGTGCTTCAAATATTTCTTCTTCATTAAATCCATAAAGTAGCGGCGAATTTCGCACGACAACTTTTTTCCCAGAAAGCAGATCCTTTAAATATACGTCATCTTTTTTAATTTTTATGAATTCAAAAATAGAATGACGATGTTTCTTAAGGCGCTCTATTTCCTCTAGTTCTTCCGGAGTGAAACGCAGATCGCGCGCACTGGCACAAACTTCCAACGGAGTTTGTCCGTAACCGTCCAGATCTCTGGAGAAGAAATACCAATCATAAAACTGGCTCATTCGCTGCTCAAAAATTTCCGGCTTTTCTTCATCAAGGACAATCCGGTCAAAGAAAACCTTCTTTGCCGAATCAAGCTCTGACTTAAATGTTCCGCCAGCAAACACTGTTAAAATACGGTCAATTAATGGATCATATGGATTAGTCATTGCTACCTCTAAGAATCATTTCATCAATGAAATATTTAAAAAGATTTTCCGCATCGTGCGGACCCGGTGAAGATTCTGGATGGTATTGAATGCCCAAGGCCTTTTGGCCTTTCGAGTAAAATCCAGCGCACGTCTTATCATTCAAATTTGTTTGCGTAACTTTGACGTCTTTGGGAAGTGTTTCAGGATTAACCGCGTAACCATGGTTCTGGCTGGACATATAGATTTTTCCAAGGAGATCATCCTTTATCGGATGATTACTTCCTCGATGTCCGAAGCGTAGTTTGTAAGTCTTTGCTCCCATGGCCAGGGCCAAAATCTGATGACCCATGCAAATTCCGTAAATTGGTTTATAGCCTAGCAACTGCGTGACATTCTCTATCGAAACTTTTGCATCGGCCGGATCACCCGGTCCGTTCGTTAAAACGATCCCATCGGGATTATAATCTTTAATTACGGAAGCCGGAGTGCGCGCCGGAAACACAGTTACTTCTGAAGAATACTTTTGAAGCAACCGAAGAATATTTTCTTTCGACCCGAAATCAAGTACTGCTAACCGCGGTCCGATCATTTGCTCGCCCACTCGTTTTTCTGTTTCTTTTCGCGACGCTAAATGAACCCAATCTTTTTCGCTGTGCAGTTTTTCGGAAATTAATTTTAAACCTTTTTCCAATGCTTGTTCTGGTGTGGCTGCTTCAACCATCGCGCCCCAAGGAGTACCGCCCTCGCGCAAACGCATCACTAATTTACGGGTATCAATTTCCGCAATCAGCGGAACTTTATTTTCTTGGAGGCGTTTAATCCATGTTGATTCACGAGTGCTTTGCTGAACCTGCACACAAATAAAACCCTCGATCCAAACCCTTCGCGATTCCCATACTTCCTTGTGAGCCCCGTAGTTCCCTTGCATGGGCGCCGTCATGACTACGATTTGATTCATGTAAGAAGGATCAGTCGCTATTTCCTCGTAACCAGAGTGAGAGGTATTAAAGACAACTTCACCCACCGCGGATCCACCGAGTATTGAAATTCCCTCGTAGACTTCTTTTGTTTCAAGAACTAAAAAACCTTTCACTGTAACTGATCCTTTACCGACTCTAAAAGAGCCTGTCGTAAGTAAACTCCATTTTTTACTTGATCCAAAATCAAAGACTGAGAATGCCTTGCCGTTTGCGAATCTATTTCTACGCCGTAATTTACTGGTCCCGGATGCATTATCTTTTGTCCTGCCCGCAGTCGATTCGAATTTTTTTCCGAAAGACAAAATTCCCTTTGATATTGGTCTAAATCATTTTCCGATAAATTCACATGGCGCTCTTTCTGAACTCGCAGAAACATCAGTGCGGTAGCTTTTTCAAAAGCCTCATTGAGAGTAACTTTTGTAGGAGTCGTCACCGTACCGGTCCACTGCTCGGGCCCGCAAAATTTTAAATCGTATCCCATTATGTGCGCTAAACATTTATGGGAGGCTGCTACTCTGGAATGATCAATATCACCGATAATTACAACTTTTTCGGTCTCTAAATTTTGATTCGTTTCCCACAGCGTGTAAGCATCTAGTAATGCTTGCGTTGGATGGCTGATCGTTCCCGATCCACCGCTTAAAATTGGCTGCGGAATTCGGCGGGCCACCTCTTGAAAATCCAACTCTTTTCCCGCGCGGATAATAAAAACGTCAGGCCCCATCGCCGCGATATTTTCTATTGTGTCCAATGGAGTTTCACCTTTGGATAAACTTGAACTTTCTTTTGAATCAAGTCGAAGTGGATAAAATCCAGTTCGCACACAGGCAGCTTCAAAACTCATTCTCGTTCGGGTGCTCGCCTCAAAAAAAACCAGCGCGGCAATTCGACTCAGAGGTTTATCTGAATGATTTTCTTTGCGCCCAGAGTTTCGTTTTATTTCGCGGGTTTTTCGAAAAAGATCCAAGACTTGTTCGCGGCCAACGTCTTTGAAATCTATAAGTCCCCGGGATTGAAGCATTAGGAGATAGACTAACGGAGATGTGAAAACATAGTCAATCGACGGACTTTAAGACGCGGTCCCACCGAAGTTTGTAAGCGCTATCCAAACTGAAGAGAACCCTATCAACTCGGGCTTTTATGCGGCGAAGCGGAACTCTATCCCATGGCCGGTTCAATTTATCCGATCTAGAATCCGCTAACACATACAGATAATTTTGAGGAACGTTGATAGGTGCTAAATCAAGCTTTTGCTCGGCACTCCAAGATACCCAATGCCACTGAGTCGAACTTAATAGCTTTTCCAGACGATTCCCATCGAGTTGGATATCTCCGTACTCAGAGCGAATTTGATTAATGAATACAAAACCATCTCTAGTTTCAACTTCATCACCTTCAAGTCCAACAACGCGTTTCACAAAGAAAATTCCGGGCTGATCTTCCTTTGTATAAACGATGACATCGCCCCGTTTAGGTAAATCTTCCCGGAAAACCCAATGATTAAGCATGACGTAATCCCCAGGGTAAAGCGTGGGAATCATGGTGTCGGCCGGGACGTAAGAGACTGAAAAGACGAATGTGCGCAATAACAGAGCAACAAAAATCGCGACAAAAAAACTAAACCACAAAGATTTATTCAACATTGGAAAATAAGCGGTTCCACCGGATGGTTCGAGGATTACAAATAAATTGCGCACTCTGAAGTGTCTCTTCACAACTTAGCCAAATAAATTTAGCCGGGCCTACAATTAAAGTTTCGTCAACGAAACCAAAAACCCGCCCATCGCTGCTTTGATCGCGATTATCGCCCATAAAGAAGTAATTTTTTTCCGGCACTACGTGAGTGCTATCAGAGTCAAATCCGCGTTCTTTTAAAAACCGCACGCGATGTCTGACATTTTCGCTTTGCTCGATAAAATAATCAAAATCTTCATTCTCGTCAGAGCCCTTTTCAGGCAGAGGCTCTACAGCCCAAGGCTGACCGTTTACCGTTACTTTTCCCTGTTTTACTTCAACCTTATCACCGGGCAATCCAACTAGCCGTTTAATATAAAAGACATCGGGATTTAGAGGATATTTAAAGACCACCACATCGCCCCGATGAGGAGTCGCCCAACGTGCAAGCCATTTATCGGTAAACGGAACTTTAAGTCCGTAGGAATATTTGGTTACAACAACGTGATCGTGAACCATCAAGGTAGGAATCATGCTGCCCGAAGGAATTACGAAGGGCTCCATGATACACCAACGGACGCCCAAAAATATGATAAAGGGAGCAAAAAAAGTTAAAAGAGCTTGGGGCCAAGTCCCTTGGAGCCCTTTCTTTGCCATGACTAATGAACCTGGTGAAAAAATCGAGACCAGCGAACAGTCAGCGGATTACATAAAATCGAAACACCCGGAAGCGTGTCTTCGCAACTTAACCAAACGAACATCGCACGACCCAATATATTTTTCTTTGGCAAGAAACCCCAATAGCGGCTGTCATGGGAATTATTTCTATTATCACCCATTACAAATAAGTGATCTTCAGGAACAATAACGGGTCCGAATTTTTGCGCCAAAGCTTCATTTTTTCGAAGTAAAATGCTGTGATCCCGGCCTAATAAATTTTCGTTAAAGTAAGAATAACTTTCTTTAGTGTCGTAGCTCATGCCATCCCGTTGAAAATCCGCATCGCGAAGCCAATCGAAGTCCGCTAAGTCCGAAGGAACTTGTTTTTCCATCGGGGCATCGTTGATATACAGAGTTCCGTTTTCATACATGATTTTGTCGCCGGGCTCGCCAACGATACGTTTAATGAAAAACGTACTCATGTCATTTGGATATTTAAAAACAACAACTTCGCCCTTTTTAGGTTCAGAAAATTTCACCATCCAGTTTTCGCTGAAGGGAACTCTTAACCCGTAGGTGAACTTATTCACAAAAATGTGATCATGAATTAATAAAGACGGAAGCATACTACCTGATGGAATTACGTAAGCTTCGATAAATGCCCAACGAATAAAAAGTGCTACAAATACGGCCAGAGCAAGTGAGCCCCAACCATCCGTCCAAAAATACTTTTGGCGAAAATCCCAACCATATTTTCCGGGAGTAGAATCTGAATTTTCTGATTTATCTTCGGGAGATGTTTTATCTTTGGATGCCACAACCGGTTCCCTTCAAGTGATTCAAACAACTAACCTTCGACTTTAAGAATCGCCAGGAATGCTTCCTGAGGTACTTCCACCGAGCCGATTTGCTTTAAGCGCTTCTTACCCTCTTTTTGTCGTTCAAGTAGTTTACGCTTACGAGATATGTCACCACCGTAGCACTTTGCAGTCACGTCTTTTCTGAGTGCACCAAGGGTCTCTCGCGCGACAATCTTGGCCCCGATTGCTGCTTGAATGGCGACTTGGTACTGTTGCCGCGGAATAAGTTCTTTCATTTTTTCGGTCAATTGGCGCCCGCGAACCATGGCTTTAGATCGATGAAGAATTAATGAAAGGGCATCGATGGGCTCGCCGTTAATCATTACATCCATTTTGACCAAATCTGACTCAACAAAATCCAATAATTCATATTCCAAAGAAGCATAGCCTTTTGAAATTGATTTCAGGCGATCATAAAAATCCATAACCATTTCATTCATCGGCAGGCGGTATTCGATAATAACTTTCTTATCGGTAATGTAATCCATCTTAACTTGGGCACCGCGCTTGTCTTCGCACAGTTTTAAAATGCCCCCGATATAATCGGTCGGAGTATGAATTGTTACTTTCACGTAAGGTTCTTCAAGTTTTAAGATTTTAGTTTCCGGTGGCATTTGCGCTGGATTTTCCAAATCAAAAACCACCCCGTCGGTCATATGTACACGGTAAACAACGGTGGGCGCCGTGATGATTAAATTTAAATTAAATTCGCGCTCTAAGCGCTCTTGCACGATTTCCATGTGAAGAAGCCCTAAGAATCCGCAGCGATAACCAAATCCTAAGGCATTCGATTTTTCGACCTCGAACACGAGGCTGGAATCATTCAAAGCTAATTTATCTAAAGCAACTTTCAAATTTTCATAGTCAGTGGAATCTACCGGGAAAATTCCCGCAAATACCATCGGCTTAATTCTTTGAAAACCGGGCAAAGCTTCTGCCGCAGGCTTTTTGGAATTTGTAACCGTATCACCGACTTTAACGTCGCGAATATCTTTGATACCGCAAACGATGAAACCCACTTCACCGGCCTCGAGTTGATCTTGGGCGATTGGAACAGGCGTAAATTTCCCCATTCGTAGAACTTCGTAGTCGCGGTCGGTTTGCATAAATTTAATACGCTCGCCTTTTTTAACCACGCCATCCATCAATCGAACTAGAACAACGACACCTTGGTAAGAATCAAACCAGGAATCAAAAATTAATCCACGTAAAGGTAAAGCGCGATCCGCATTTGGCGGTGGAACTTTCGCAACAACCGCTTCAAGAATATCGACTATTCCGATTCTTTCTTTTGCCGAAGCTTTAATAATATCTGTGCAATCAAGCCCGATGGCGTCCTCGATTTGTTTAGTAACGCCTTCGGGATCTGCCGATGGTAAATCGATTTTATTTAAAACCGGAATGATCGTCAGATTATTTTCTATCGCTAAATACACATTAGCTAAAGTTTGTGCTTCCACACCTTGGGCCGCATCGACAACTAAAACTGCACCTTCACAGGCAGCTAGTGACCGCGAAACTTCGTAACTGAAGTCCACATGCCCCGGAGTATCGATCAAATTAATTTGATACTGATTTCCGTCTTTGGATTTAAAATTTAAAGAAACGGTTTGGGCTTTGATAGTGATACCGCGCTCGCGCTCGATATCCATGCTATCTAGAAATTGGGCTTTTTCATCGCGATCCGCAACTGCACCCGTTGCCCAAAGAAGGCCATCCGCTAGGGATGACTTCCCATGGTCAATGTGGGCGATGATAGAAAAATTTCGGATAAACTTTGGATCCACTCTTACAGACTAAAGAAACTTTTCAAAGATTCAACTTTGTTTAATTTCTCCCAAGTAAATGACTCTTCGGAGCGACCGAAATGGCCATAAGCAGCAGTAGGACTGTAAATTGGGCGAAGTAGATCAAGATCTTTAACGATGCGAGCAGGTCTCAAATTCCAGAACTCGCGAACCGCGCGCTCTAGTTCTTGTGATCCGACTTTGCTTGTTCCGTAGTCATTGACGTTAATGCTTACAGGTTCAGCAACTCCGATTGCGTAAGCCACTTGCACAAGGCAGCGCTCGGTCAATCCAGCAGCAACGATATTTTTAGCAATGTGCCGGGCAGCATAAGCTGCAGAACGGTCAACTTTGGAAGGATCTTTCCCAGAGAAAGCGCCACCACCGTGAGCACCTTTTCCACCATATGTATCCACAATGATTTTACGACCTGTTAAACCAGTATCGCCATGTGGCCCGCCAATCACAAACTTTCCGGTTGGATTGATGTGATATTTGATCTTGTTATTAAACAGGTGAGCGAATTTTTTATATTTTGTTTTAACACGTGGTATTAAAATAGAAACGATATCTTTTTTGATTTTCTCCAGCATCTTTGTTTCTTCTGCGAAATCATCATGTTGTGTTGATACAACAATGGCATCAATACGTACGGGAACATTGTTATCATCGTATTCAAGTGTAACCTGTGATTTAGCATCAGGTCTAAGATATTTGATCTCTTTGTTCTCTCTGCGCAAAGCAGCTAATTCAATTAAAATTTTATGAGCAAGGTCAAGTGCTAACGGCATGTAATCTTCTGTTTCATTGGTTGCATAACCGAACATCATACCTTGATCTCCGGCACCTTGTTCTTCTTTT
>JAZKJI010000218.1:30241-35018 GCA_040384405.1 Bdellovibrionota bacterium | reverse complement strand
AATCACCCTTTATACAGTGAAACTAGCCGCCACCCCCATAGCGGAACGCCTGGGGATAAAGAATATATTAGTGATCAGTTGTTTTACAGTATCTATTTGGTGGGCAGATAATCAGGCGCTACAAACTCTACGGAAAGTGGATATTTACTTCGCTTGCTATTGCCTGAAACTAACGCCGGAGAACCAGCTTTCTCATAGGCTTCGTCCCAAAGTACGGCAAGCAAGGCAGACGCCCGCCCCATTTCCTTTACAATTAATCGCTCAAAAGATTTCGCGACTAACTCCGGTGCTTTTCGAACAGCAGGGGTTTTAATATCCATTCCCTTTTCAAGCCGGGATTGCGATGGGCTTTCGATTTTATCTAACTTAAATAACTCTTTTAAGTCCGCAAAGGAAAGTATACCGAGGCCTCGCATTTTTTCTATGGTTGTTTCCGCCCGCAGAAAATCCGTATTCGAAAACGTTTTCTTGGTTTTTCGCGTTTTTTGAAAATCATTAAGCAAACGCTCGCCTTCGTGAAAAACGTCGTAGAGAAGCTTCGGACCTAAAGCACCAACCACGTCTTCTTCGTAAAATGCATGAAGTCCACCGTGACCCGTTAAATATCCGTCATAGTTCACGGTTAAATGTAGCGGTTGAGCATTATCCCCCACGAAATGACCCATTAGTCCTAGGTTAACCATGAATCCGTATTGATCGTTGGCTTTCAAAGCTTCGATGGCCCGGCGATGGAATTGATCAGCGCGCCACCAATTAGATCCAAATTCAGTAGCGATAGATTTGACCGGCATGTTTTTATGGGCGGAAGGTTTACCCTGAAATTTGGTCACTAGCTCTTGATAGTCTGTGGGTAGTGATAAGAAATCGGTTCCGAACATATCAGCATCCACATAATGGGTGGGTCCACCAAGCGCGGTTTGCTCTGGTGCTAGATCACGCCACTGAGTATCGGGAATGTTACAAAGATGGCCCATGACATGAGGTCTGACTTCAAAATAAAGTCGTAATTCCTTGTTCTTAATTAATTTAACCGCTGCCTGACAGATCGTATCGTGTCCCCGACCGCCCCAACCAAAGGCATTCGCAGCGGTAAAAAATATGAAACAATATCCTAGAATTTTCATTCATCCCCCAATAGCCAGCGCAACCCCGTTAATTAATTTTCTGTCGTTGGAATCCGCGCCCAAACCGATTAGATTCAAGATTATGGCACAATTGTTAAGCGCTCATCAACTTACCCATTCATTTTCGGGTAAAACCTTATTCAAAGGTATCCAATTGGGTATCGAGGATAAGGATCGCGTTGGACTCGTCGGTCCAAACGGTGCCGGCAAATCAACATTGATGAAAATCTTGGGACGTAAACTTAAACCTGATGATGGAGAAATCATTCATAGGCGGGGTTTAAGAATCGGATACCTTGAACAAACCCCTGACATCGATCCTGAATCCACAATTTTTGATGCGCTTTATTCCCAAGTTCAAAATGAGGACGACGGAGTTTCAAAAGTTTTAGAGTGGATTTCAAAACTGGACTTGGGCGGTTTTGATACCGATATGCCCGTTAAAAATCTTTCTGGTGGTTGGAAAAAACGACTGGCACTGGCCAGAGAACTTTTAAAAGACCCCGAACTGTTATTTTTAGACGAACCGACGAATCATTTGGATGTCGAAGGCATTATTTGGCTGGAAGAATTTTTAAAAACGGCGCCGTTTGCCGTTATGACAATTACCCATGACCGGTTATTTCTTCAGCGTGTGACTTCAAAAATCATGGATTTAGATCCCCGGAATCCTAATTATTTATTAGCAATTGATGGGACTTATTTAGATTATTTGGAAGCTAAAGATTTATTGTTAGCCGGGCAAAAACAAACCGAACTTGATTTGAAAAATACTTTACGCCGCGAAACTGAATGGCTGCGCCGGGGCGCCCAAGCCCGACAAACTAAACAACAAGCCCGAATTCAACGGCACGGAGAATTAAAAGAAGAAGTCGAAAGGCTGTCTGAAAAAAATATGCGCCGCCAAGTGGTTTTGGGATTTGAAGAATCAGAAAATCTGCCGAAAAAATTAATTGAAGCCGTTGACGTGATGAAATCGGTCGGCGAAGGCGAACACAAGCGAGTCCTTTTCCACGACTTTAATTATTTATTGGGATCTAAAACCAGATTGGGATTACTGGGACCAAATGGCTGCGGAAAGTCGACTTTGATTCGAGTGCTTTTGGGAATGGAGCAACCTGACAGTGGTGAAATCCAAAAACCGCGGGAAATTAAGGTTGCATACTTTGAGCAAAATCGAGAAACGCTTAATTTAGATAAAAGTGTATTGTTTAACATCTGCCCGCAAGGTGATTACGTTATCTATCTGGGCCGCGGTGTCCACGTCAGAAGTTACCTGGAAAAATTTCTTTTCTTCGGAAATAAATTAGACCTGCCTGCTCGTCAACTTTCGGGCGGGGAACAGAGCCGGTTACGATTAGCCCAATTGATGTTAAGTCCGGCCAATTTATTAGTACTGGACGAACCAACCAACGATCTGGATGTGGCAACGCTTGATGTTTTAGAAGGCGCCTTAAAAGAATTCCCGGGCGCAGTTGTTCTAGTAAGCCATGATCGTTATTTTATGGACCAGGTTTCTACCGAAATTTTAGCTTTCTCTAATGACAGCGAAGGCGGAACTCTTGAACGGTTTGCCGATTACTTCCAGTGGGAAGAATGGATGAAGACCCAAACGGGACCTAGCAAAACTTCTAAAACGGACAAGAAAGAAAGTTCACAGCAATACTCTGGTAGCGTTGGCCAAGGTGCCGCTTCGACTTCTCAAAAATCTTCTGGCAATACGGCGAAACTTAAAAAGTTATCTTTTAAAGAAGTTCATGAGCTTGAAAATATGGAAAAAACGATTGCCGATTCCGAAGCCAAACTCAAAAATTTGGAAATTGAATCAGCAGATCCCAAGGTTTATTCAGACTCTGGAAAAATTCAGGGAATTTATGCTCAGATGGCAGAGCTGCAAAAAAAGAACGAGCAGCTCTATCAACGGTGGGAAGAATTAGAATCCAGAAAGAATATTAAGTAATTATTGAAGGGCTTGAAGTGCTTCAAGAACAGCATCAACTTGGGAAAGATCAAGTTTCGCTTTTCTGATCATTTCGATTGCGTCTTTTTGCTTAAGAGTCCCTTGAGACATCTTTTCGCATACCAGTGGCTCTAAAGGATCAGTTAACTCATAAACGCTTTTGTGTTGTGGCCACAAATTATCCACTTCATTACTTCCGCCCGCACAAAGTGGAATAAAGTGATCGATTTTAAAATCCTGGCGATTCATGGTCGTTGTGCTGAAACCTAATTTTCGGTCGTAGTCTTTAAAAATCTCGCGCTTTAAAGCGGTATCAACGTTTCTTTCGCAATAGGGAATGTGTTCTGGGTATCGGTATTCAGTGGGACGGCTACAAACGGATCCTGGAGTCATCGATTGATCTGGTCCTGTAGGGTACGGTTGGTTTGCTAGGCCGGTTGCAGAGAAAAGTTGAGTAGAAACAAAAACCGTAACGAACGTTAAAGCTCTGACCGAAACTTTGAACATTGAACCCCCAAGTAGACAGGCATTTAAGGTGCCTGGTAGAAACGCCGAACCATATTTCCGGCTTATAGATTGAAGTATTTACTTACTTTCTTCTATCAAAGTGGATTTCCTTATGGCGACAAAAAAGACAGGTATACTCCATTTTTCTGAGGTATTTATTCGTTGCACAACTGAAGTGCTTAAGAATAAGACAAGCCCAGTAACCGCACTCGAGGATTACCATGAGAATTCATTTAGTTTTTCTATCAATGATTATTTTTTCCGCAAAATCTTTAGCGGCCATTTACGGTAAAGATGATTTAGTTCCGGTGTTCAAAGCTCCGACGGCTTACCAAAATGCTGCGAAATCGGTTGCTGTTTTTACGGGACGTAATTTTCTGACTTTAGCGGGCAATCAATACAAACTGCAAATGTGGACCTTGGATGATAGCGCTTATCTTTGCAAAGATTCTCCTTGGCATAAATACGAGGCATTTCCAGTAGCATGTACGGGATTTTTAATTGCCCCTGATTTGATGATTACTGCGGGTCACTGCATGGTTAATTTCGGAGAAGCTACGAATGAAGTAACGCCTCAGTGCCGGGACTTCGTATTCATTTTCGACATGGATTTTAATTTTGGCTTAAAAGTCCCACGGGTCGTTCAAGAGACTCAGGTTGCTGAGTGCGCCCAAGTGATTAAAGCAGTTCATAATTCAATCCCTGATCCAAAAACCGGGAAAAGCGAATTCAAAGATGACTACGCTTTGATTCGTTTAAAAAAACCGATGCCCTACCCTTTAGTTAAGTTAAGCGATGTGGTACCAGCGGTTGCCGAACGTATATCTTTTATCGGGCATCCTCTGGGTACCGGTAAAATGTATGGAACCGGTAAAATTCTTTCTAAAGAACCTACCTATTTACGTTCTAACTTGGATGCCTTCGAAGGACATTCGGGCTCACCGGTGTTTAATCAAGCTGGAGAAGTCTTTGGGGCCTTGGTTCGAGGATACCCGGAAACTCTGATAGAAGGCCAAGATCAGACCTGCAACCTGATCAATCACTGTGACGAAGACGGCATCAAGTGCCAACAAAACGATTTAGTCGAAAGACATATGGGCGAACACGTGCAACCCCTGTCAAAAACCTTTGTTCAGTCCTTGCTGCAGGGCCAATAATTGTAGTTTAGAGCGGGAATTTCTTCCCG